>DASYCE010000008.1 GCA_036500345.1 Gemmatimonadales bacterium
GGGCATCGCGGAGAGAAGGGGTTGAAGGGAACATCTTGCGCTTCGGCCAGAACCGGCCGACCTCGGCGCCGAGCTCGAAGCCGTCGACGACGAGATAGACGAGGTGCGCCAGGAGGCGCTCGCCCACCGACGCGCCGCGGACCACCGCGGTGCGCGACCGACCATCTGGGGCCCGGACGAGATAGAGCCCGCGATCGATGCCGCGCCGTGGTGCGCGGATCCGCTCGACCGTGAACCCGGCGCAGGGATTCGGGCGGCTGGTGATCGGCACAGTGGTGCGCACGCGCCATCGGAGGAGTCGCGTCATGGCACCACCGCCGGAATCGTGGCGCCCAACAGCGCGAGCTCGGCTTCGAGGAACGCGATCCGCTCGTCGCGCCGCTCGATCTCGATTTCGCGCGCCTCGAGTCGCAGCTGCAGCGCGCCGGCGTCGAGCTTGTGCACGACCAGCTGCGCCGCCGCCTTGCGGAGGAGTTTCGCGTCAGCCTGCTCCCGCTCGGCGTGCACGGCATTCTCCGTGCGCAGCCGGACGTTCTCGTCGATCAGAATCGCATGCGATGTGCGCGAGGCAGCCGCGCCGGCGACGGCGCTGTCCCCGAGTAGCGGGAGCGTGCGATCGATGGCGTACCTGGCCGCAGCGGTCATGCGGTCACCCCGATGCCGAGGCCAGGGCCTTCCTCTGCCAGGGCCTCCGGCATTTCATCGAAGCTGGTGTCGCGCATCGCCGACGCGGCCGATGTGGGGGCGTCGCCCGTCTTCTTCGCCAACGGTTCCCACGCGGCGACCTGGTCGAGCACCCGCTTGACCTCGGCGCCGGTGCCGACTTGCAGGCGACCGAGCGTGTCGACGATCAGTTTCTCGAGCTGCCCGCGGTTCATCCGTCGCGCGAGCGCCGCCGCGACGATGGTCCGCTTCTCGTCGTCGGTCATGCGGGCGAGCTCGTGCCCTTCGTCGGCGCAGGGGATCTGCTCTTCGTTGGTGAAGAACTCGGTGGCGCCCGTTGCTTCCTTCGTGAGCAACGTGCCGCACCGCTTCTCGGCGGTCGTCAGGCAGCGATGGATCTCCGACCGGGCGTCCTGATAGAGCCAGCCCGCGCCATCGGCGGTGCGGAAGAATTCCTCGGTCGTGTCGCAGGCGGCCGCGCGCGTGGCGATCAGCCGGCCGACCGCATCGAAGATCCCCATGTGCACCACGACCGTCACATGTTCGCCCGATTGCTCGATCGTCGGCGAGCGCTCCATGTGCCGGACCGAGAGCCGCACCACGCCGCGCAGCACCTGGGCGCCGACTTCGTAGAGCATCGGCCGCTTGAACTTCTTCTGGCCGTTCTCCTCCGGGTTGCCGTAATGCACGCCTTCCTTGAGGACCGTCTCGAACGCCTTCTCCACCCGATCGTGCATGAGTGCCACGCGGCGGAGCCCTTCCTCGAACTCGTCATCGGAGAGATCCGCCAGCGTCTTCCCGGGCTGACTCATGAAGTCCTGATGCGCCTCGGCTCGTTGCAGCTGGAGCTCGCGCGAGGTCGAGACGCGCGCATTCATCGCGGCGGCGCTCACACGGGCTCCTTCGCTGCGACCGACGGCGCAACGCTACGGTGCTGTGATTCCGGCACTTGACCCTCGAAATGGTTATGGTGATCGTTGAGGGGTCCACGCAGGACACCCGTCCTACCAGAGCCCGGTTCGCGCCGGGCTTTGTCGTGCTACCAGTCCTGTCGCCCCATCCGTCCCACCGCATCCAGGTGCGCCCGCTGCAGACGCGCCCAGTCGACCTGCTCCAACCGCACCAGCACGCGCCACGCGATGACCACCGCCGGCAAGAGCAGGCCGACGATCACCCGCGAGAGAATCACGGCCGGCGCCGGGTGATCGAGGAACGCGACGACGTCCGGCCTCATCCGTCACCGCCCGGGATCATCGCGCCTGGCACGCTGCGCCAGTCATCGTGATAGAAGGGGAGACAGAGCAGCGCCGCGATCGCGACGGCGAGAATGCCGAGCACCGCGACCAGCAGAGCCAGCACGCCGCATCCGACCAGGACGAAGCCGATCGCGTTGATCACCGCGAGCACGGGATTCATGATTTCTCGTGCCCCATCGGCTTGAGCATCCGGTCGAGCAGCGCGCGGATGAGCTGCACCGCGCCGCCGAGCAGGAGGATCGTGGCGCCGAACGCGACGACGCCTTCGAGGAATTCGCGCGGGTTCACAGATGCCGCCACGCCGACCGGGCGAGGTCGATGAGGGAGCAGACGACCACGGCCGCCAGGACGACGGCCACACCGCGGCCGAGGAGATCCACGGGATTCATTTCGCCGCTCCGGTCAGTGCGCCCTTGAGCTGGAGTTCCCGCCCTCGCACCACGTCGACCGCGCGAATCAGCGCGTCGCGATTCGCCGGCGCGCCGTCGGCCAGGAAGACCGTGATCGCCTGCTGGACCCTGCACTCCGCCTCGCTGGCCGAGCAGAGCAGGCCAGCATCGAGTGATGATCGGTTCAGGTTCTCGCGGAGGAGATCGACTGCGGCGAAGAACCGCTCGAGCCGTACGGGATCGCTTTGATGCGCGTGCACCGCGTCGACCATCGCTTGCTGCAACTTCAAGAGCGCTTGGTGGGCACCGCCGACGCTGGCGTGGCCGCGGAGCACCTGGAAGCGTTCAGCTACCGCGTCGCGCCGCTGGTACTTGAACGTTGCGCGGTTCGACGCAATGCTCTCGCGCATGACTCCACGTGGAACCGCGGTCACGCCGCGCTCGGGATCTGGAGTGTGCCCCACGCGCGCCGGCGCAGAACTTCGGCGGCCGAGACATTCCGTCCCTCATCATTCGAGAGATCACCGGCCTGGCGGCGAATTTCAACCGCCTCGGTCTCGGTGAGCCGCACCATGACCGACACGCTGCGCGACTCCCGTTCTGGCTCGTCGGCTGGCGCTGAAGGTCCCGTCATGTCGCTAGCTCCTGTTAGGCGTTACTCTGTTACTCTGGCGGGAGAATGCTTGTCCCGTAACCAGTGCTTACAGTCTAACGCCTTGTTAGCAGACCTGTCAAGGGTCGGTTTAGGTGGGGTCTTGCCGGAGAAGAACTGGCGGTTTCAGCGGGTTTGGGACGAGGCGAAAGAGCCGTCGCAGGAAGCGTTCGGCCGCGGCATAGGGATCTCGGGACCGATGGTATCGATGATCGCCACCGGCGCCAGGCAGATGACCCTGGACGTGGCGCGGGCCATTAGCAGGAAGTACGGCTATCGCGTGGCATGGCTGCTTGAGGCGGAGGAGCCAGAGAAGCCGAACACCTCACAGGTCGCCGCACTTGAGCAGGCATACCGGAGAGGGGTCAGGGAGACGCTCGCGGCCTTCAGGCGCTTCGCGGACGAGCGGGAGGAACTGTTTACCGGACTAGGCGAAGGCCGCGCCGCGCGGGCGAAGGGGGCGGCTCGTCAGGTGAAGAAGGCGGAAGGGAACAAGCATGGCCCGCAATCGCCGCCAGAAGCGAGTCCGCCAGACCGGGCCCGGGAAGGATGACCTCCCCGTCGCCAGATTCGAGCCGGTTCATGATGACGCCATGGTCGTACCCGCATTCCCGGTAATGCGCCCATTTGCGGCGGAACGGCCACCACAGCACAACCGAATCCGGCGGGACGCCAAGCTCAGGAATCCCGGCATCGAAATAGGCAACAATGGGATCGTCAGGTGAGTCGGACATGCAGGCCCTTTTTCCCGTAGCGCACCCGAAAGAGTAACGCTGTAACGGTTGTCCCGTAAGTGCCTTTGATAACCCATTGTGAGGTCAAGACTTATGCGCCTCATTCTGTTTGCGGCCCTATTCCTTGTGGCGTGCAGCTCTGGCGAAACGATGACCGCCCCACCGGCCGCACACGGCGCCGTCGTCGGCAACTACCGCGCGATCTACAGCTTCACGATTCCGGCCGCGCCGTTCCCGGACCTTCACGAGACCGACACGGTATCGATCGCCGTGCAGACCGTCTCCGACGATTCGATCACCGGCACGGCGTCGGGCTCGCATGTGACGACCGGGTC
This sequence comes from Gemmatimonadales bacterium, assembly GCA_036500345.1. Classification (NCBI taxonomy): domain Bacteria; kingdom Pseudomonadati; phylum Gemmatimonadota; class Gemmatimonadia; order Gemmatimonadales; species Gemmatimonadales bacterium. Next base: position 4,030 of record DASYCE010000008.1, read on the forward strand.
GTTTTCTCTCGGCTTCTGGAACGTCGACGCCTTCCTAGTCTACGTGCAGTTGAACTACACGCCGATGCTCGAACTTCGGATGCAATTCTCTCCGACCGCGTGCGGCGCGACGACGGGCGTTCTCTATCCAGACTTCCGGCATTACTACATGGATAGCTGTTCGCTCACGAAGCAATGACAATAGCAAGCAAAGGCGATGAGTTTGCTCGTTCCGGCGGCTACGGCGGCGAATATCTCACCGCTCGGCTGGCGGACGAACTTGTCTCGCTCTGCCGTGGCATCCTCATCGACGGTGCGGTCGATCGGAACGAGGCGCGCGGACTGTGGGACTGGTGCGCCGCGAATCCGGGGGTGTCCCGGAGTTGGCCGGGAAGGGTCGTCATCGACCGCCTGAGCCGGCTACTTGCAGACGGCGCGATAGGCGATGCCGAGCTAGCCGACCTCAAATCAGTGTTCGAGGAAATCAGCGGGTTCCGTAACGGCTTTCAGGAACCGCTTGCCGCGTGCTTCACCGACCCCACACCCGAGATCACATTCGGCGGGAAACTCTTCGCAGTGACGGGCGGCTTTCTCTTCGGAACTCGGCAGGCTGTGATGCAGGCGATCGTCGATCGCCGCGGTCGGGCGCGCGACGAGGTAGTCGCGACGATTGACTATCTCCTCGTCGGCTCGCGCGCCTCACCCGCATGGAAAGAGACCAACTACGGGTCGAAGATCGAACGGGTGATGGAGATGAATCGAAAGCAGTCCCGGAGGCCGGTACACGGCCGTCCGCAGATCGGAGTCATAGCTGAGCGTGATTGGGTGAAATGCCTCGGCGTAATTCCCTCGACGCCGCCCGCGATCCACGATTCTGCGGAGACGCCGTGAAGCGATACCTCTTCCTTTTGGCGTTGCCGATCGCCGCGCGCACGGCGCCCCTGTCCGCTCAAGCCAGGCATTGCGTGAAGGGCATTCCGTGCGGCGGGGCATGCATCTCGGCGCGCTATACCTGCCACGTCGGCGTCGACACCACGCGCGCCGTGAAGGTGCAGTCGCCCGCGATGGCTGCGAAGGACACCTTTCGCGGAAGCGATTCCGTCTGGGTGGCCTCGGCGGCGGATAGCGTCTACTTCTTCGCCGTTTGCGATGCGGCCAAGGACGTCGCCCCGGCGAATCGCCGATACTTCAAGACTGAGCAGCTCGCCAAGGATGCCGGTTTCCGGCGGTCGCGGGTGAAAGGGTGTTGAGCGACGACGCGGTCCGGTGCCCGAAATGCTCCTCGCCGCAGATTCATGCGGGGAAGCGCGGATGGTCATGGACGACGGGCTTCATCGGGAGCGGCCGCGTTGTGATCACATGCCTGCACTGCGGCCACGGCTTTCGGCCGGGCCGACCGACGCGCCGATCGAAGCCAGAGCGGGTTCTACTGACAATGCTCTTCGCGGCCATGATCATCGTCTTGATCATGACGCTCGTCTCGAAGTGACCCGTCGCCCGTGGCCCTGGTCGGATCCCGTGAAGGCCGGCGATCCCCGCACCGGTAACGTCCGCTATGAGACAACGTACGACAACACGCGTGTCTCGCTGATGCAGGGCCCCGACGTGCTGCACGCCGAGATCCTGCGCAAGGCGCGGCCGGACATTCACGTCGGCGTGCCGCGCGGCGCGGCGGTGGTGCTGGCGGCGAAGCAGGCGAGCGACGAGCTGCAGATCGTCTGGACGGTGGCGAAGGGGATCGCGTCGGCGGTGATCGACGGCGAGCAGGTCGCGGCCGTCTACCTCACCGGCAAGCGGGGCGATCCGTACGCCATCCAGATGGACCGGCAGCCGGCATCAGCCAAGCTGCAGCTGGCGATCCTGCACGGGATGACGGTACTGGGCGGGAAGCCGAGAGGGTCGAAACCGACCCCCTTGACTATATAAACGATAGCGTTTATATTCCTTGCATGACGATACGGAAGCTGGTTCTCTCGGTGCACGCGGTCGATGACCTCACCGACCATAATGTGAAGCGGTGGCAGGTTCGGGTCACGATGGAAGCGGGTCGCGAATGTGAAGCGGTGACCCATACTGGCGCTGAGACCCGGTTCTCCCGGTGCGCGATGTTCGGCCGGAAGACGCTCAAAGTGGTCTTCCTACGCCGTCCAGACCACGACCTCATAATCTCAAACCATTGGATCAATCGCCCCACGAAACGGCGGCGGTTGGAAGGGAAGAAGAAATGAAGGCGACCTACTCTCGCGATGCGGACACGTTCCGCATCGCCCTCGACCTCCGGCCCGGTCCGCTGACGACCGAAGAGAACATTCCGGGAATCCTTGTCGACCGGAACCGGGCAGGGCAGGTCGTCTCGTTCACCGTGCTCAGTGCCTCGGTCACGCTGCCGAAGGGGGTCCTCGATGAAGTGCCCGAGCCCGAGGACAAGTGGCTCTCCCTCGTCGAGGCGGCGGCATATGCCTCGGCCGAGGGGGAGGAGCTGGCGGCGGCGACCCTGCGCGTTCAGATCCACCAGGGCCGAATCCCGGCTGGCGTCCTTCGGAAGGTCGGGAGGGCGACGCAGATCAGTCGGACGGGGCTCGTGAACTATCTGGAGTCGCGCGCGCCGTCTGGGCGACGGACAAAGCCAGCGCGCAAGCGGGATTCGCGGAGGATTTCTAGCGCGGCATAATGGCGACAGGTGTTCAATGTTTGGACGGTTGATTACGAGAACTGGCGGCTGGAAGTAGCTCGGCGGCTGTAGTAACCGTTGCGTCAGATAGAAATCTTCCGTACGATTCGTCGTTGCCCGCGGGGCATTGTCCCCGCGTCCGGGGAGGCAATCTCGACTTGCGCAACGGTCATCCGAGCGGAAGTGTCGACGAAGGACCGTCCTCCCTGGGCCCACCGGGCTCCCTGATGATGTCTGCCACGGAACTCCCATGCGTTTCTTCTCGTTGTGCGGTCGTGATGGCCGCCGGCGATCGGGCGCGATTGCGCTTCATTGAGCAAGCGCGTCGCCAAGAAAGTCCATCAGCTGCCCGAGCCCAAGAGGCCCCGGCAGCTGGCGAGCGAATTGGGAGAGATCGGGCAACATCTACTTCTGACCGTTGCATACAGCTACGGCGCCATTCTCGCCGGTCGCGCGATTGCGCAGATCCCCGAGCCTGTCGTTCGGGCATCATTGTATCTGGTGGACGGCGTCACGATGGGGACCTATGTCCTCAAGCGGCTGAGCGTGTTCGTCATTAAGGCAATGGATTTCGGCTTCAACTGCTACTACCGATACCTCTGGCACAAGCAGCGAATCGCACGACTCCAAAAGGGTGAGCTCGATGCCGAAGAAAATTGAACCACTGGACTCCTGGCAGGGCTTCATCGACTCGCTAGTAGCGGGGCTGTTGGCAGCGCCGCTCGGCATGTTGATGGGCTCGGGACTGATCCAAGCTGCCGGGTTTGCCTACTTGATCTGGTACACGGTGGCAATGGTACCGGGAGCGATCGTCGCGGCGATCTTCCTCATGGACATCGCGCGCGCCGCCATCGGCAAGCCGATGGCATGGGCTCCCGCGTTCATCGAGATCGTCCTTCGCTCGGATCCCGACGGACTGCGAACAGGTGCCCGTGCCCCACTCATCGTCGGAAATGCTCCGATGGTGATCTTGACGCACATCAGCGTGCTCGCTCTGATCGTTTCGAAGCGCGCAAGGAAGGCATACTTCGTCGCGCATACCGAGGCCGTCGAGCGATTCCAGCGGTCCAAGGCACAGGCCTCGCTCGATGACGTTCGCTCTCGCGCGCCTGGCTGGGTCGCAGATCAATGCTTCACCAAGACGATCAAGCTTACGCGATCGGAGCCGCACACTGGCGAGTTTGCAGTGGCGGGGCGCATGCGCGACTGATCAGGGTCGATTACCCTGCACGATCGAACGCCTCGGAGATCCTCCGGGGCGTTTTCTTTTCCGCCACAGAACTAGCCAAATGCTTGATGCATCATGGGACGGCGTGCAAATGTTGCAACGTTTGCGATTCTGCTAGTCGTCGACGGCGAGACGGCCCCTCTCGGGGCCGTTGAAGTTGAGCGCGGGGTGCACCGGGCCGACGGCCCGGCGGTAGGGTTCATGGGTGCAGGATACGCTTCACGACTTCGGCGGCCCCGGCAATGCATCCCACAGAGAAGACCTTATTCACGCACGCGCCGGTCGTCGCGGCACCAATCGCGCCGGTCTCGGCCGCGGATTCCAGCTTCGACCAGGGCGCCGGGACCTTGGCGGCTGCCTTCGCATCGGCGAGCAGCTGCGCCCGCTGGGAGAGTATCAGCGTGGAATCGGACGAGATGATCGCGCCCAGCTTCACGTTCGCCGCGATCTCCTGCACGTAAGCATCCCGGTAGCTCTGTCTGGCTGAGTCGACCGTCACGAGCTGGCGGCCGAGCGCGCCGATCTCAGTCCCGAGCGCCGGCACGAGCGAATCCCGATAGATCGCGAACGAATCGAGGGCGCTGCGCGCGGAGTCGAGCAACGCAAACGCCTTGCGCGCTCGAGCGGCCGCGCCGTCTTTCCCGGCGGAGGCGATCGCGGCCCGTCGATCGAGATCCGCCACTCGCACCGAATCCGCTCGCGCGGCCGAGTCGCGCTGCGCCAGCTGGAACCGCAGCACGGCGACGGTGCTGTCGTGCGATCGCTGCATGACAGCGAGACTGTCGGCGGATCGCCGCGCCGCCGCGGCCGCGGCGGAATGACAGATGGCGTAGCCACCCGCGAGTGCAGCGACGACGAGTCCGACGACTGCGAGCGCCTTCTGCCAGGTCGTCACCGCGGCTCGCCGGACTTGACGAAGATCACGCGTTCATGGGTGATCCGGTCGCCGTCGACGTCGAACACCTGATAGCCGAGCGTGCCGGTGAGCCCGCTGAGGGCCGCGGTCATCGCCGCGGCATCGCAGATCCCGGAGTATCGCCCCTGCGTGTTGGCGCGCTCATTAAGCGTGACTTGTGTCGACCCGAGCGGCGAATCTCCGATCTGCCGCACGAAGTAGCCCGAGACGCCCGACAGCCCGGTCGCGACTTCAGCGTTTCCCGTCGCTGCGTTCTTTCGTCGGGCATCGAACTCAAACTCCCAATCGCTATCGACCGGCACTTCCTTGCATGCGTTCATGAGTCTCTCGCAATCAGACGAAGGGACGGGGCGCTCCGGGAGGTCAAGGCGAGCGCCGGCGCCCCGCGATCAAACAAGGTGAGTGCGCTCGCTACAGACGGATGGGTCACGGCCGCGGCGCCCATGGTGAGCAGCAGGTCGAGCCCTGCCGGTGCGGCGACTGCCGCGATCCGGACCGGGCCGAAACTGAGCGCGAGGTCGAGCCCGACGGGATCGAGGATGGTGCCAGATTGCGCCGCGGCGTCCCCAAACCCGAGCAGCAGGTCGAGCCCGCCGACGTCGATCGTGAACGCGGGCGCCGGCGCGCCGAAGGCGATCGCGAGATCGAGCCCGACGGCATCCTGATCCGTCGCTGCCCTCGCGCCTCCCATTGCCAGGCCGAGATCCAGGCCGCCGGCGTCGATCACCGCTCCGATCGTCGGTGGTCCGAGACCGAGCGACAGGTCCAATCCCGCGGGATTTGAATGCGCCGACACGCTGGGCGCGCCGAGCACCAGGCCAAGATCGAGTCCCGCCGGATCGATTGCCGCCTTGTCCGACGGCGTGCCGAACGCGAGCGCAAGATCGAGCCCAGCGGGATCGATCGATGCCGCGGCCTTGGTCGTGCCGAACGCCAAGCCGAGATCGAGACCGACAGGGTCTGACGAGTCGGCGACTTTCGGTGTGCCGAGCGTGAGCGCGAGATCGAGACCGGTGGGCGTGAGGATGAGCGCCGATTTCTTGACCGCCGCGAAGAAGTAGCTGCGCGGTCGCCGCCAGCGATACATCGCCAGCGGGTCCTTACTGATGCGCTGGATCTGCGCAGGCGTCAGCGCATTGCGCCAGATGGACACCGCGCTGTGGATAGAACCGCCTGTTGATCCAGCCACCTGGAAGAACGACGTCGACGAATAGCCGTTCGTCGCTCCACTGTTGGTGGCGCTCGTATTGGCGAGCGTGCCATCCACCCAGACGCGATCGGTCGAGGCGTCGGTGACGCCGACAATCACATGCGATCCGGCCGAGGATGGGAAACTCCCACCGCTATTGACCTGGCGGAACGCGCCCTTGGCATTGTCGAAGGCCCAAATGCCGCCGGCGGCCCCAAGCGTGGAAACCCAGTAGGACGTGAAGGGGCTGGTGTTTGTGTTGTTGAAGAGGACGCCGGCCCCGCCTGTGGCGTCGCTGACGAACGCCCTGAGTCGGACGGCCCAGAGCAGGGTGATATTGACCGGAATGCGTAGAATCGAGGCCGTCGGCAGCGCATTGCTGCTGATGAGATCGGTGCTCGACGGCGTATAGAGGCCGCCGGGGCCGATCACTGGCGAACCGACTCGAGTGAGTGTGAGCCCCGATGCGCCAGGCCCAACCATCGCTTGCGACTCGGAGACGGCGAACGGCGTGCCGAGATACAGGCCGTCCCACATCCACCGGTACCGCAGGTCGCAGTCGTCGCGGTGCTGTGCGAAGGGCCTGTTCGCCATCAGTTACGACGCTTCGTCGGTATGCGGATCGATGAAGAGGGTGTTCCCGGTGGCGCCCATCGCCTTCCCCGAGCTGTTGATCACCATCAGTTTGAAATCGCGCGCCGGCGTCAGGAGGTTGCGGAGCCGAAGTACCTGGGCCGTCGAGACCGCGCGCAGCCGGAAGCTGCCGAGATAGCCATCGCGAGGATAGCCGTTCGTCGTGTCGCTATCCTCATAGGTCGTCCCGTCCTGCTGCACGACATAGAGATCGACCGGCGCATCAGCGACGACGGTCGCCGCGAACGCCGCCGAGAGGATGGCGTCGAAGTAGAGCGCCGCCGGCTTCGTAATCACTCCCGACAGCAATCCACTGCCGCTCGCGAGCGCATTCAGCCCGGCCCCCATGACCGAGATCGGCGAGCCGACAACGACTGGACTCAGGTCACTCGCCATCTCAGAGCTGAATCATCGCGTGGGTTTCATCCGCCGTCGGCTGCGTGACGGTCACGTCCACGGCGGTGACGTTCTGCGCGCCGAGATCCTGCTCGAGGACGACGGCGTTGGAATCATTCGTGTCGTACAGCACGCCGTAGCGGAAGTCTGCGCAGGTCAGCGCGGGGAACACCGGATCCGCGATGTCCGCATAGCTCTTGTTGGTGCCGGTGGCGTTGACCGCACCGCTCACCGCGTTTCCGCCAGCAGAGTAATTCGTGCCGCTCGCCTCGTGCGTGACCGCATAGGCGGTCTGACCCGGCGTATATGCCGAGGTCATCAGCGCGTACTTCAGGGCGTGGGCCACGACCTGAATCGAGTTGAGTCCTTTGCGGCGCTGGGCGGCGCTCATCGTCTGCGACATGGCTCAGCTCTCCTTCGCGGGCGTGATTTGGAGGCCGACGTGCTTGCGATGCGGCCGCTTCGCCGAACGCCCGATCACGCCCCATCGATTCGGTCCGAGCGGTTCGAGATGCTGGGCGTCGGTCCCTCGGCTGTGGCCGCCGTCGGCGGAGAACTCGATCGTGGTGCCGTCGACGGCGGTCACCGCGTGATCCTCGCCGTCCCATACCACGATGTCTCCGACAGCTGGACTGGTTGCGTTGCTCATGGCATCGTGACCTTCGCGGAATCCGCGTGAGGGATGGTGAGGTGGGTCGATCCAATCGTCACCGTCGTGGCCGCTGGTCCATCGGCGGCGGTCACCGTGGCTGGCGCGCCCGCGCGGCACTGCAGGACCGTCACGAGCAGATCCGTCGCGCGTCCCGCCGGCGGCGAGACCGTCACGGCGTAGCTACTCTGCGTGAAGCCCGGCCCGATGCTGTCAGGCGCGATCGCAAGCGCCGGCGAGCCGAGCGCGATCGTGCCGAGACACTTCCCGGTGCCGCCATCGTTCGACAGCGTGAAGGTGTTGCCGGCGATCGTCGGTTGGTGATGCATCTGCCAGCGCCACACCTTCTGCATCGACGGCGTCACCGCGGTCGCCTGGTCGACGACCACGAAGGCGCTGAGCGCGGGCAGGAACGCGACGGTGCGCGCATACCCGATCGCGATGTTGCGGCCGTTGCCAACGCCCCACGGATGGCCGTACGCATTGCCCGCTTCACCGCGGAGCACCATCAGCGTGTCGGTGAATTGCTTCTCGGTGATCGCGCCGTCGTTGCCGCCGAAGAAGACCTGGCCGCTGTCGCCGATCGTCAGGGTGTTGTAGTGGCGGCTCGCCTGCTCGATGCCGCTCGCCGAGTAGAGGTTCGCCGACGCCGTGATCCAGTCGCCGCCGCCCCAGATCATCAGCCCGTTCGCCTGCAGCGAGTTGTGGCCATCACCGACCGCGCCGGCTTGGAAGGTGAAGGCGAGCGCGTTCGGGTCCGTCCAGCTGGTGCGGCAGACGGCGTAGCCCGGTCCCGCGGCGAGGAAGCACTTCGGCTGCGCCGAGAGATCCGTCGCCGCCGGCGCGGCCGGATTGAAGTGGATCAGCTCGTCGGTGGCGACCGCAGTGCCGGCATCACTCGAGGGGACGTTGCCGATCAGACCGAGGAAGGTCTGTACCTGGGCGGCGAGCGTCGGATCGCTGATCGCGGCGAGGACATCGAGCGCGGCGACGCGATCATACGCGTACTCCGCGGCATCGCTCTCGCGCGCCTGGTCACCGAACGGCGCTTTGAAGCGACCGCCCGGCATCATCGACGCGAAACCCCATCGGAGCGCGTCACCCAACCAGCTGCTCGCGATGGGCGTCCCGCTGGTGGCGTACGCGTCCGCGAAGCGGCCGAGATACCACTGGCTGCCGGATCCGTAGTTCGTGCCTTCGTCCCACGCGCCACCAGCGCCCTCGCCCGCGAGATACGGCACGGCGACGAGGTTCCAGTGCTGCATCGCCAGTGCGCGATGATATGCCGGCCGATCGGGACCGCTTACCGCGGTCGTGGTGATGGTGTCGTCGCCGGCAGCCGCGATCGCCGCCGGGCCCGACATCATGAAGCCCCAGTAGTAATTGTTCGACGGCCAGAGCCCCCAGCCGTTGGCGCGCGACGGATTGGTTTCGGGCCAGACCCAGTCGGCGCGATTCATCAGCCAGGTCGCGGCCTGATGGCGCTGCGTGACGGTGAGGCCGGCGTAACACCAGTCGAGCCCCATGATGAAGTCGGGCAGGTTGAACCGGTACGCATAGCCCGAATCACCCTGCAGATTGTCGTCCTCCACCGCGCCGCCGGCGATGACGACGCCGGCGCGCGTGGCATACGCCTGGTTGCCGGTGCCGAGATACACGGCGCACAGCGCGGGCAGTGCGAACTCATCGGCGCCGGTGTAGACGGCACCCCTCGCGACCGACGCGTCGGCATACTGCTTCACCACCTGCCACCGTGAGGTGTTCGCCGCGGCCTGCGCCTTCAGCTGCACGAGGCGCGCCGGCGTCATCCAGACGCGCGGGTGCGCCGGCAGCGCCGACGTCAGGAACGGTGGCGGAGGAGGGGGAGCGGGCGGTGGCGATGCCGGCGAGGATCCACCGCTTGAGCTCGATGAGGGTGGGGGAGCTGGCGGAACGATCGGCGCGGTACCAGCTGGGACGACGTGCTCGGTGTCGATGACGATCGGATGCGTGCCATCGGTCAGCGCGATCGCGATCGTGTCGACGTAGAACCCGAGCGGCTTGCTGCTGAGATCGATCTGCCAGCGAAGGATCCCGGAGTCATACCCGCCGACATACCCGTTGTACGAGTTGAGCAGCGTCACCCAGGGCGTCGCCGTGGACGCGACCCATTTATTCGCGAGCGTCTGCGCCTTCGTGAGTCCGAAGCTGTCGACGCTCACCGGCTGGTCGATCGAGACCTGGTGGAAGGCGTGGCCGAGGATCGGGATCACCGGCACCGGCGCCGAGACGACTGGCGCGCTCAGTGCTGAGCAGTCCCACGTCGTCTTCAGGACGCAGTAGTGATTCACCGGCACCGTGTCCGGAATGATCTTCAGCACCGCACCGACCGCGCAGAGCACCGTGCCTGGAGCCGTCGATGGACAGGAGATCGTCGGCACCGCGGTGATGACCGTCCCCTGCGCACTAGCCGGTGCCACGGTGAGGCAGCCGGACATCAGGACCGCGAGGGCGACCGCGATCCGTCGAACGGGCACCGCCGGCCAGCGCAGCCCTATGCTGTCCAACATTCGGTAAGCTGACCGGCGATGCATATCAGGTCGCGTGCGCCACGACGGCCGGCGTCGAGGCATGGGAGTGGAGTGTCGAGATCACATGGACGATGAGCGCCACGATCCCCCCGAAGAGCACCTGGACGTCGCCCTTGCCGAGTATCCCCGGATCGCTTGTCTGGATGGTCACATGCAGCGCCGCGGCGATGGCGGTGAACACCGCGCCGCCCACCGTCGAGATGATGGCGTGCAGCGGACTGGTCGTGATCCATGCCTGCGCTTTGACGAACGCTGGCCAGACGGCGCCGACGATCGCGGCGATGATGGCGGGGATGATCAGCGAGACGAGACTGCCGGGGTCGGCGCTGCTGCCGCTCGAGGCCGCGGTGTCGGCCAGCGCGCGGATCCCGTGCGCGATCGGCGCCGCGTGCAGCGGAATGGCGATGAGCACGGCGAGGACGCCGAGCAACAGCGATCGGAGCAACTTCATGACAACTCCTGGTTACGCCGCCGCGTTGAACGGCGGACTGGTGAATGCGGCGCGCACAGCCTCGAGCGAGAGCACCGGGCGCAACGGGTTCGAGCCGGTCGGGTCGATCTTGCGGCCGCGGGGCCACGCCTCGTCGGCGTGGCCGGTGATGCGCCACGGTTCCTTCGCGAGATCCCACGCATGCTGCGCCGCGAGCTGACGGCAGAGCTCCACCACGGACCGGAACTGCAAGAGCTTGGCGGTCTCGCCATCCTTTGCCGCGATCGCGATCCCATAAAACGCCGAGTTGGCGTCCTGATAGCTGAGCCGGGCCGAGTCGCTCGGATGGCACACGCCGGCGTGCCACGCCCGCTGCTCGAGCGGCGCGATCTCGTATGCTTGACCATCGTCCAGGACCAGCACGTTATAGGAGACTTCGCAGCGCGGATCCTTCGTCAACCACTCGAGGGCGCCGGCGTCGGATCCGCTGTCGTCGTAATGCAGCATGATCCCGACCCGCCGCTGACGGAGCGTGTCCCAGCTGTGCGTGACTGGCGCGGTGGGGGCAATGATCACGGAAGGTTCTCCGCAGCCTTGCACCGGCTGAGTAGCCCAAGGTCCTTCAATCGTTGCGCGGGGCGCCCGTCGCAGACCAGCATGAGGACCGCCCGCTTCCATTCGGCGTCGTCCCGATCGTTGGCGGATTTGTTCATTTCATCGATGTGCACGGCGGTCACGGCCGAGTCGATGCGCCAGTTGAGATGATCGGTCTTGATTTCGAGGACCTTGGTGCGATCGCCAGGCGAGATCCAGGTGGCGCCGACGGCCGACGCGGCCTGCAGTCCGCCGAAGAGGAGCGTGACGCACACGCCGAGCGTCAGCGCGTTGCGCTTTCCTCCGAGAGTTGAAACCAGCTCGCCGACCATTTGAGCGGCGCTCACTCAAGCGGTTCCGTCGACGGCCGCGGGATCTTCGGATTGCGCGGGGTTCGCATGGCGGCAAGGTCGCCGCCGGGAGGGAGGGGAAACAATAAACGCCGTCAGCCGCCGACGATCGGAATCCTCCAGTGCGATCCGACGTAGCGCATCAGGTCGCGGATCTGGTCGTCGCGGAGCGCCTGCTGGTAGATGCCGACTTGGCGAATTGCGCAGGGCGTGAACTCGCGGCGGCTCGAACCATCGAAGCCCGACCCGACGAAGAGCCAGGTGTATGAAAACGCCGGCAGCGAGGAGCCCAGGTCGTAGCTCACCGACAGCCCATTATTGAAGAGCGTCACCAATCCCCGACCGTCGATCATCTTCCAGCGGGCCGCGAAGATGGACCAGACGCCAACGCCGCCCGACACCGGGGAGGTGCCGGACGGCGTGCCGCCGGGGAGATCCACACCGTATTCGATGCCGTCCCGTCGAGTCCGCATGCCCGATGGTGTATCCGCCGGCAACTTGGCCACCGAAGGGCCGGAGGTGTCGTTGTGGCTCGGGTCGCCGAGCGAAAGGATCGTCCGCGTCCCGGTCCCGATCGCGGCGCGCGCCACGATGAAGGCGGTGAGCTCCGTCCCGGTGTACGCCGTCATGCCGGTGACGCCCATCCCCATCGCCGAGCCATCGAACTTGACGTACGGCAATCCATCGCCGTCGTCGGAGAAGAACGTCGGCCGCGCGGATCCGGACGCGGTCAGATCGAGCCCGTTGCCGGACTGATCCGCCCACAGCGGGACGGGGTTGTTGTTCGCGAGCCCGATCCCCGCATCCGCCGAATAGAGCTGTGACAGCGCGATCGTCGTTCCCGGACCCTTCACCCCGAATCCCGGCAGGACCGGTGTGTTATCCGTGGCGGTCGTTGAATTGACCACCGGCACGGTGCCGATCGTGCCGCCCGTGCCGGTCAGCGAGGATACGGAGCCGCCGCCGCTCGACTGCGTCGTGAACCGCGGCACCTCCGAGGAGAGCTGCACCTTCGTTTGCGTCGGGTGCAGTTCGTCGGTGTCGACCTGGAGAATGGGGAGGGACTGATCCAGCGTCCCCATGATCGGCCGCAGCCTCCGACCGGGCAGGATGACGTCGTTCGGGTATCGGGCCAGATTCTGCCGGGCGCGATCGATGACGTTGATTGAATAGCTGCTGGCCGCGTCCCGAGTTGCCTGCAGTTCTAGATTGGCCGCGTGAATCAGCCGATTCGGCCCGCAGCCGAAGGTCACATCGATGCTATCGGTGCCGTCGCCGTCGACGAATTCACACCGTTCGATATAGAGAGGAAGACCTGCATTGCCGCCGTTGAATCCGCAGATCCTGACGCCGGCAGTCCACGCACCGAGCGTTTCGGCGGATTCATCGACCGTCAGCGTGAACCATTGATAGTTAGTCAGCGGAACGTCGCTGATCGAGAAGATCTGCCAACTCCATCCGCGCGCCGTCTGAATCCCGAGATAGAGGCTGTACGGGTAGCCGGTCGGAAAGAAGACCCGAACCCTCACCGTCCATACATGATTCCGCACGGCCCACGGCATTGGCCATGTCTGCTGGATTGCGGCATCTGGCTTGCCCTGTGCCGACGCGAGCTGCTTGACGGCGAAGACGCCTGGCGGCTGCTCGATGTTTGTGGTGTTCGTTTCCTGCGTGATCGTGCCGGCGGTTCCCCATCCGACGTCGGCATGAGTCCAGTCATCCGGCAATCCGGCGGTCCAGTTGTCGAACTTGGCGTTCCGGATCCAATTGATCCGGCTCACCGAATCGGTCACGGTGAGATAGTCGGCCGAGGTGAAGACGTTGCCGGGATCAGTCCAGACGACCTTACGCTTTCCGCTGCTATCGCGGGCCAGCCCCACGCGATCGCCGACCGAAAGGCCGGTGGCGCTCGACACCGTCACCGTCTGGGTTGCTGCCACCGATGCCGTGATCGCGTGACAGGTCACACCGTCCGCTTCGACGATGTAGTCGCCGTCGAGCTGGTCGTCGAAGCCGATCGGTACGCCATCAGCCGCATCGTCCCACGATGCGAGCGTGACATCGCTGCCGCTGATCGCGGTAATCACGAACCAGCAGCTCGCCGTGGTGAGGCCGTTGCCATCAGTCGGGAGCAATTGCGTGATGCGGTTGATTTGGCTTTGTCCGACGAGGATCGAGCCCATGTTCTTCGCGAGGCCAGCGGTAATCGGAGTGTCGCTGAACGAATACCGGATGCTCAACGCCCACTGCGTACTACTCTGCCGCTCGAAGAAGAAATACGACAACGGATCGGAGGGACCGATGCGCGACCCGTTGATCGCGTCGACCAGGGCGAGAATCGCCTGCAGCCCGTTGCCGCCGCTCACCGTCCATTGGGGAATCGGCCACGTCGGTTCCACCGTTCCCCGAACCACCCAACTCGGCATCCGCGGCAGGAGATAGGTGTCGATGATCTGGGCGGCGGTGAGGCCGATCGCCGTCGCGGTGAGCAGGACGTCGTCGCCGGCCTCCACGACAATCAGGGACTGGCGCTTGAGTAGTATCCTGGGAGGTGCCGCAGTGAGCGTGATTACACCGCTGGGACGCGTCCGATCCCACGTCAGAATCGGCCACTCCTCGATCGCACCGTTTTCCCGGCGCAGCTGCAGACACTGGGACAGCGGCAACCAGGTCTCGGCATCGAAGGTCGACGGGAGCGTCGCATCGAGGCTGTCGTCGCCGTCCTGACGTTCCGTGGTATTGAGGGCGATCCACCGAGGGATGCCCCGCAACACCGTTCCACCGTCTGCGATGAGCTTGTCGGAGAGATATCCACCAACCGTCAACGCGGGCATTACTCCCAGTCCGCCCGGTTGAAACTGAGATCGAAGGTGCCGCTGTTCGTTTGCACAGTCGGCGCGTCCTCAGGTTTGAAGATCGGATATTCGCCGTACCACGTCGCCATCGGTGAGAGCGAAACGCCTTTGCGGGTCATCCATTCCGAGGCGTCGACAGTGAGGGTGTCGGCGAGGAGAAGCGATCCGACCCATCCGAACGTGGCGATCGTGGCGCCGGCACCGTTCTTCACAGTTACGAATTGATCCGTCGATGCGCCATGGAAGACTCCCTGCCAATCTTCAACCGGAGCGGTGCCGAGCATGATGGCAACGGGTGTTGTGCTGATGCCGGTCTGTGGCGTCGCCGAGACCTGCCGCCACCGCGGGTCGGGGCATTTCAGCGTGAACGTCAACTCGACCTTCGTCATCAGGTCCCGCGCGCCAGTCTTCTTCTCGACGACCTGCGTCACGAGCCCGGAGATCTGTCGGTCGCTGCGGATCGACTGCACAATCGTGATCGTGCGCCGGTAGAACGCGGAGAGCGCGTCGACCTGCGACAGGAGGTCTGTGGGAGAGTCGCCGCGAACGAGTAGACTGAATCCGAGCGACCGAGAGCCGGTCGACGGAAAGCCGAGCACGGTCCCGAGCCCGCTGCCGAGTGCCTGCTCGTCAACCGTGATGGCCGGCAGGTCCAGCCATTGCGGCTTTGCGCTGACGGCCGCCTTGTAGGTCGAGACGTCGGTGCCATTGATCGTCAGTCCGGAGGCCATCAGATCACACTCGGGTTATCGCCGCGGTTGATCGCGGAGCGTTGATTGGCGAAGCCGAACTGGCGATTGAGCGCGTCGAGAAACCCCCGACCTGCGGCGGTTCCCGCGATGTTTCCGAGCGATGCCGGGTCGTCGGACGCGGAGGTCACCGTCACGGTGATCGGTATCGACCCGATCGTGAGCGTGACGGACCCGCTTCCAAGTGCGCCCGGCGATTGCAGTGAGGCCAGCGACGGCGGCAGCAAGGGGCCACCAGACCGGAGACTCTTCGTGTTCGCGACGATCTCCTGCAAGAGTGCGTTCGCGGTTTCAGCCAGCCCGACGAGATCCAGCGTTTCGCCGACATTGCTGGTCACCGTGGCCGACGTGGTGTTTCCGGAAGTCCCGGAGACGCCCTGCGCCGTTGCAGACGCCTGCTGTGCCGCGGTGGCCTGACTCTGCTGCAGCTGCGCGAGTTCCGCCGCCTGAGTCGACTTCAACTGATCGATCGTCGCCTGGTCGAATCCCTGTGCAATCGCGTCAGAGAGTTCCTTCGCCTGGGACTGCTGCAACGCGAGCAGGTCGGCGGCGTCGCCCTGCCCGGTGGCGCGGAGCAACCGCACGGCGAGGGAATCCTGCTCGTCGGCCTGCGCCTGCGCGGCGGCGGCCGCCTTGGTTTGTGCCGCGGCGAGGTCTTCCTGCGCCTGCGTCGCCTTGATCGCGGCGATCGTCGAGGCGTCGAATCCCTTGGCGATGGCGTCCGCTATCTCCTGTGTCTCGTCGATCTGGCGTTGCAAGGCGTCGGCAGCGTCGCCGCTTCCAGCAGCACGGAGCTGGCGGACGATGAGCGATTCGTTCTCGTTGGCCTGGTCGGTGGCCTTCTGAACCGCCGCCGCTTGATCCTCAGCCGCTTGCGTCGCCTTGATCGCCGCGATCGTGACGTCGTCATATCCGGCGGCGAGCGCTTGGTCGATTTCCGCCTGTTCCTGCTGCTGGCGTTGCAATGCGGCCGCGCCCGCTGTGTCACCTGCCGCCGTCAGATTGCGGACGGCGAGGCTGTCGGTCTCCGCTTTCGTCTGGGCCGCCGTGGCTGTCGTGACCTGCGGCAGCAGCCCGAGGAGCGTCTGGATTGTGTTGAGGAAATCGGTTGGATTGAGGCCACCGAAATCGGCAGGGTCGATCTTGCCGTCCTTGAACTGCTGGAAGATCCCCTGCAGGATCGTCGTCGCCTGCGACGCACCCGATACGGTCGAGACGTCGATCCCCTGCAGGGCATTGAAGATCGCCGGCGCACCGACCTTCGGATCGGTCAGCAGCGTCAGGAACGGCGCGAATTGGGCCGATCCGGTCGTGTTGAAGACCTTGAAGCCCGCCTGAAGCTCTGCAAGTTGGTCGGTGAAGTCGTTCGCGAATTGGGCGAACTTTTCCTCCTGTAGTCCCTTCGATATCGCGGTGAGCTCTTCGAGTGTTGGCGCAGTCTTATCGGTCAGCGTAATCCCAAGCTGATTCGCTGCAGCGTCCACATCAGCAATCGACACTCCGACGGCCGCGAGCGCCTGTTTGACAGAATCGGAGCTGCTAGCGAAGACGGGATTTCCGCTGTCATCCAACACCGGGCCGCCGGGCCCCTGAACGGGCTGGGATGATCCCGCGACGATCTGTGGAAGTCTGTTCGCGAGGGCGCCAAATGCCGCGCCGGAGAGCGTCTCGTCGCCGAACTTATTCACCTTGTCTGCGAGCGCAGCCAGCGCGGCTGCGAGGTCCTGCGTATGCTTGACGGCGTCAGCTTCCGCTTGGGCTCGAGCCGAGTCTTCGGCTTTCTGTGCTGCGCTTTCACCGAATATCGATCCGAGAACCGGAACAAGCGCTGCCGCTGCCTCAGCGGCAGCCAACACAACGTCGCCGGTAGATGCGGCGCTGACAACGTTACCTAGCTTGTCGACCGTCTTGATGCTCAACTTTTCAATCGTGTCGGCCAGCGAGCCCGCCTTCTCGGCAAACGTCACGACATTGCCGATATCCGTCGCGAGCCCATCGCTAATCAGTCCGGTAGCTTTCAGCATACCGGCGAGCGCATTTACTCCCGCAAGAACAGCATCAACGAACTGACGTTGACGTTGAATTATCGTCAGCTGCCCATCCGCGATCTTATTTAGAGCGTCCTTCGTCCCTTTCAGCCCGTCGTTGATGCCGGTGGTCGCGATCCCAGCTGCCTTGAGCAGGTCCCCGAGTTTTTGCGCTTTCTCGGTCAGCGTGATCGTCGAGTCATTGAGGATGTCAAACGCCTGCGACGCGAACGGCGTGTCCTTCAGCTTGCCATAGGCATCATTGACGGCCTCGAGATCCTTCGTCGTCTGCGCCGCCGTCGCCTGCATTTCCTTCTGGAAGGACTGCTCGAACGACGACTCGGTTGTCGTGAAATCCGAGGACGCCTTCTTCCAGAAGTCCGCTTGGATCTGGGCAGCTGCCTGAATCGCCGTACCCAGCGCGGGACTCTTCGCGATGAGGCGGTCATACACCGCGTCCAGTTCGGCGGCCGCCTTCGCCGCTGCTGATTCGTTCGGCGCGTTGGCGAGCTTCGCCTGTGCGGCCCCGAGCTGGTTGGTCGGATCGACGAGCTTGAGCAACTTCTGCAGATGGCCGTCGACTTGATCGTTGAGGTTCTGCCACGCGCCCAGCAGCTTGTCATTGATGGCGGCGGATCCATCGGCGGCAAGTTTCAGCAGCGCGGAGAGGTTCGCCTGGATCTCGTCAGCGATTTTCTGGCGAGCTGCTTCGGCCGCCGCATCCGCCTTGGGATCGCCGATGGGCGCCGATTTCGGCGGCGCGACCGACCCGCCCTTGTCTGGCCGGCTCGCGATCGTCTTCGACAGCAGCAGGAGCGCGTTGTTGTAGGCGGTGACCTGCGCCGTCGGCACGTCCTGCCCGAGCGACAGCAGCCCGCGCTCCATCGTCTGCAACGTCGCGGTTGGAAAGCTGCTGATCGAGGTGTTCAGCGCATCGAAGAGTGAGCCGAACCCATTGCGATCGATCTTCCCGAAATTCCCGTCCTGCACGACACCCGCGAGATTCTGGAGATTCGTGAAGATGCGCTGGACGGCGTCGGCTCGTTCCTTCGACCCCAGCTTGTCGAGGATACCGGAGAGATCGCCGATCGTGGTGACCAGCGAGCCGACCTCCACCGAGCGCGCCTGACCGTCAAACGCCGAGAGCGTCTGATCGAGGTCCTTGAGCAGGCCGATCACCGACGGCAGGATCTGGTTGCCCAGCTCGATTAGTTCGGCATTCAGGTTCTGCTTGAGGATGTCCCCGAGCTTGCCCGCGCTCTCCCGGCTCGTCGTTGCAGCGGCTTCGAGTGCGTTCATGTTGTCGGCGCTGCTCTGCGCCGACCCCGCCATATCGTCGAGTGCCTTTTTGCCGGCGTCTCCTTCCTTCGCGAGCTTGTTGATCTCCGCCGCGACCTGTTTGACGTTGAGGCCCTTTTCGATCAGATCGACGATGACGTTCGTCATTTGCCCGAGGCTCAGCCCGGTCGCGTCTGCGGCTGGCCCAGTCTTTTCCAGTATCCCGAACACCTCATCGAGCGGCGCGTGGCCCTTCGCCGAGGCGAAAATGTCGGCCAACGCCTGTGCATCCTGCTCCGCCGTGAGATGAAACTCCTTCCCGACGCGATCGAGGCCGGTCAGGACCGTGGTGAGATCCACACCCGACGCGTCCGCGGCCGTGACACCGGCAGTGAGCAGCGTCTGGATATCGGAGGCTGATTGGACGCCAAGCCTGGCGAGGAGCGTCGCACCCTGGGCGAGGTCGGTCTGGGAGCGCCCGCTTTCCGTCGACAGGTCCCGGATCGTGTCGCGGATCTGGCCGAGCTGGGCAATCGTTTGCGGAGCCGACGCCACCATTCCCTGCAGCGCGTTGTCGACGTCGGCCGCCATCCGGGTCGCATCGGCCGCGATGCCGAGCAGCGCGACCGAGAGACCCGCGAGCGCAACCGTTGGCTTGGACACGATGAAGCTGACGGTCTTATCGATCTCGCGTTCGATGTCCTGAAGCCCGCGTTCCAACTCGGTGGAGTCGGCGCGAAAACTCACGAAGACGTCATCGATCTTGTTGCTCACGCCGCCCCTCCTTCCGCTTCGGCGCGCGCGGCTTGGTCTCGCTGATCGCTGGCGTAGAGTTGCATCCGCAACAGGACCGATTCGAGCGCCCAGTCGCGCATCAGCACGCGCGAGGTCTGACCGAGCAGTTCGGCGGCCTTGGCGAAGAAGGGCGACCAATAGAGCTGCTCCCCGGAGGGGTTCGGATCTGGGGTAATCAGCGGCCGCGCCAGCATGATCCCCTTGTAGTTCACTTCGAGATTCATCGCGAGGATCTGATGCAGCTCGAGCGGCTGCAGCGCCTTGATCGCTTCGGGGATCTCCGGCGGCGGCTGTTCGGGCTCAAACGGCATCCCGACGCCGGGAAATGTCGCGATCCACGCACAGATGACGTGCTGCTCGGCAATCGCGTCGATAATCCGCCGCATGACCTTCGGCGCGAAGTCGGGCCGCTCGAAGAGGGTCTGCACCGTCGGCTGCAACCGGGCGATCGCGAGGTCTCGTCCATGCAGGTGCGCGAGCGTGACGAATGATTTCCGGTAGACCGTCAGGTACTTGGGTTGGCCGCTCCCATCCTGAACCCGCGAGAGCCGGACCAGCGGTGCCTCGCTGAGGGTCTCGATCGCTGCGGCGTCGGCTGCCGTTTTCTGGGGATCGACTGCACTGCCGCCGCTTCCACCGACACTACCGACCGCGTGGACCGCGATCAGGCGCCGGAGATAGACAAACCACCCCGAGGCACCGCGCTCGGGGTTGTTGGCGCCGCCTGGCGCGAAACTGGCGACCTCCGGTGGAAGGGAACCCTTCGAGCGCAGGGATCGCTCGAAGAGTTCGCATTCCGCCTTCAACCGCTGCTGACTGATATTCCGATCGGCCACATGCTTCAGGTGTAGACGGTGAGCTGCATGACCGAGCCCGGAACGATCTTGAACGGTGCGCCGGCGACACCCTTCTTCTGCAGGTTGAGCATCGTGCCGGAGATCTGCTGCGAGCAGCCGCAGAGCAGGATGAGCACCGTCTGACCGGCGAGATTCTTCCCCTGGAGGTAGAGGGCCGCGATCGGCGAAGTCCCCATGCCTTCCGTGGTGAACCGGCCAGCCGCCGCATCGGTCTGCGAGGCGGCCAGGGCATAGGCATGCACCGCCGCCAGCACGTCGACGATCGAGAAGCTGAGGGAGAGCGAGACGTCGCCCGGCTTGTAGCCGATCGTCGCCGAGTTGTTCTCGAGCTCCATCTTGTCGACCGACCCGCCGGCGTCGAGCTTGACCGATCCCTTCAGGATGCCGCCAAGCGTCGCCTGCTTCAGTCGAACCGCAGCGGTGTTGATGGGCTGCGCGCGGTAGAGCGGGGTCACCAGTGTCGTGGTGGCCGGGTTGTTGACCCGGTGCACTTCCATCGAGCCACCGACGTTGAGCTGCAGGAGATCGTCGGCGGCGAGGTTGGTGACCGACGTCAGCGAGACCGTCGTGGCGCCGGCAGAAGCCCCGGCCGACAGCGTCGTGGCCAAGGCGCCGGTCGTGGCCGGGACCAGTACGCCGATATCGTCGACCGAGTCGAGGAGATCGTTCTGCCCGGAAGTCAGCGACGTGTCGGCCGTGATCGCGACGGCGTTGTAGTCGATGCCAGCCGCGGCAGCGGTCCACTTGCAGGGCACCGTGAGCGCGGCGCCGCGCGTGAGCGCCAGCGAGACGCCGGTGTAGTCGGTATCGGCGCCCCAGAGCTCGATAGTGATCGGCGAGCCGTCGACCGTGGTGCCCTGGATGATGATGACCTGATTGACGATGGTACCGATCTCGGTCCCATCGGTCTGCACCGCCCACGGCGCGGAATGCGTCCCGGACCCGGCCACATTCGCCGGCGGGATGCCGAGAGCCGCGGCGAGGGTATGCGCGGTCAGCCCCACCAGCGCCGTCGCGAGTTCGATGTCCGCCGTCCCGAGCAGGCGATCGTAGACGAGGCGGCGATCTTCGACGGTGACATCGGTGCCGTTGTCGGAGACGCTGAAGGTGCCAGCCGAACCGATCCGGCCGAGATCGTACACGGTCATTTCGACGACCGGCTGCGCGTTGTCGTGATTGCGCATCAGCGGCCGCGTCGGCGTGATGACGAGCGAGGCGACGCTCTGGATCGTCACGCGCTCGATGTTCTCGCCTTCACCGATGCGGAAGGTCTTCCCGGCCGTGATGCCGGTGGCCGAGGTGACCGAGAACGTGGTGGCACCCTTCGCGGCCGCGGCGGTGAGCGTGGTCGTGGCCGGGGCCGACGCCTTATCGAGGGCGCGGAAGAGTCCGGAGGGGCGGAGGAAGATCTTGTTTTTCGCGCTGGCGACGGACATGGCCTACTCCGGAGTGATGAGAATGGCCAGCGCCATCGTGCGCTGGACCAGGTAGTCGAACTGCTTGTCCTGTACTTCGACGCGGTCACGCGGCCACGGCATGTCGGTCGGATCGAGTCCGGCGTTCAGGCTATGTGGGGGCGCCTGCAGCGTGGCGTTGGTGATCTGCCGTTCGGCGGCATCGAGCATTCCCGCGGCGGCATCGTCGCCATCGGCTCCAGCGGCGATCGCCGACAGGACGAATCGCACCCGCTTGTCGCCTTCAATGGGGCCGATCTCTTCGCTGGTATCCTCGAGCAGCAGGATCGGCATCGGATCCTCGCCCAACCGGTAGGCTCCCCATGCCATCGCGCAGACCGTTGCCCGACCAACGGCGGTCTGGACGTCGGTCGATCCATTCAGGATCGCGAGGATCGCGGTCGCGGCGGGGCCGGTGCCGTCAGCCATTGAACCCGAGACTCTTTCGGACCACGGTGACGTTCACGCCGGCGAGCTTGCCGCGCACCTTGTTGAGCGCGTTGATCAGGTACGGCCGCGGGCCAGTGAGGCGCCCACCACCGTCATGCAGCGCCGCCCAGCCCTTCCAGCCGCCGACGTCGCCGACCCGGCGTTCGCCATCGGTGATACCAGCCTGAATACCCTGGACGATCGTCCCCACGTCCTGCGACGGTGACGCGCCGACGACCGAGGCCCGGTGCAACGCGCCCGCATCGACGCCTTTCCGCTTGATCACACGCTGCAGCTTGAGTGTGACGCCGGACAACCGCTGTTTCCGGCTCGCGATGAACTTCCGGCTGCCGCCGTGTTGCTGCGCATCGCGGATCTGACCGCCCAGGGCGACTGCCTGCACGGTCAGGTCCCGAATGGTCCGAGCTTTCCGGCTCGGATACTGCTTGCCGGATCCCTCGTACTTGAATTCCTTGCGCACGGCGTTGCGATACATCGACGCCATCGCCTTGACCCCGGCATCCTGCGCGCCGGAGAGGCGTTCGCGGTAGGCGGTCATCCCGCCGGCGATGTCCGAGACCACCTCGACGCCGAACAGGCTCATGGCGTCGTGATCCGCTGGAGTGTGGCCAGCAGCGAGCTGATGCCGTCTTTCTCGCCGTGGACGTTGACCACCTTGAACTGCTGGCCTTCGCGCGATCCGTTGGTAACCGTGATCCGGTCGCGCTCATCGATGTCCGTCCCGGGCGGAAATGACCCGACGAGGTCGTACTCTTCGCTACCGCCGTAGCCGGCGGCGACCAGCGTTTCCGCCGAGTTGTTGAAGAAGCACCGCACGTCACTGCATCCGGCGACTGGCGTCCATGTCTCCGTGGCGACACCGCGGGTCGACTGCCCCGTCACGGTGCGCCGTCCGATCTCGACCGTTGCGACAAGTCCCGCGCAGTCGAGATCGTGAAACACGAACGCCAGATCGCCGGGCAGCATCAGAGGACGTTGACGCCGACGGTCGCGTTCGGACGCAGCGGCACCGTGAGCGGCGCCGACTGCAGGAGCAGGAACCGCACCGACGGATCCTGCTCGAGCCACGACTTCGTGAAGTACGGCACCGAGGCGAGCGAGTCATGGTCCTTGATCGCGCCATGCGCCTGCAGTCCGTCGACGCGACTGGAGGCCAGGATCACGCGTCCGCTCGTCAGGACGCGCTTCTCGGTGTCGTCGGCCGGATCCACGTACCAGCCGGTGTAGGTGTAGAAGGTGTAGCCGCGGGCCTGTCCGACCTTCTGCAGCCCTTCGGCGTCCGAGACGTCCGGCGCGATTGAGGCGTTCACGAGGTTGAACTGGTTGAATTCCGCCTTGAACGTCGTGTCCTGCAGCATCGCGGCCAGCGTTTCGGGATCCACGATCACGTTGCGTGGCACGACGCCGCAGAGCTGCTGGGCGTTGAGCGCCCAGGTCAGCAGATTGGTGAAGATGTCGGCCGCGGACTGGCCCCAGCGCGCAGTGCCGCTGAGCGCTGCGGGCGATGCCGATGCGTCGCGACCGAAATCGACGACGACGGTTTCGTAGCCATCGCCCGAGATCGTCACCTTGCCGGTGCTGAGCGTCTCGAGCGCCATGAGTTCCATGCGCCGGCGGATCATGTTGAGCTGATCCTGGAGTTCCTGCGCCAGAATCAGTTCCATCCGCTCCTGTGCGGTGAGCGAACCGCCGCCCACCTGTTCACCCATGGCGCGCTTGAACGGCCGCGTCGGGTCGAAAACGCGCTTGTCCTTGACGTATGCGGGCTTAAACGTCGCCACCTTCCGCCCGCGGCCCTCGACCACTTTCCCCGGCAGGTACGGGGAAACGAACGGCGCCACCCGACGGCGCGCGTTGTCGATGTCGAAGTGGATCTCCTCGGTGTCATCGGTGACTTGATTGCCGAAGTACGTCTGGAGCAGGGAATTGCCGGGGACCTTGAGGTCCTCGACGATGCCGAGCATGGTGTCGGTACTGAAGAGGTCCGTCATCGATCAAGCCCCCGCGGTCGGAATGAGGTGGATGCCGAGCTTCCGCAGACCCTCGCGGACGCTGTCGGCGGTGTGACCGGTGCCGTAGATCACGGCGCCGTCGTCGAAGATGCCCGTCGCGTACGCGACGCCCGTGGCGTCAGCGGCGCTGGCATCGCAGTCATCGGCGAGGATCAGGTCCGGCACTTCGCTCCCGTCCGTCGCGGCCGCCGCGGACTTGAGGTACTTGTAGACCGCGGCCGAGACCGCCACCGTGAAGGCGTCCCCAGAGATGAAGTCGGCCGATCCATCTGCGATCGTGAAGTTGATCCCGCCCGTGAACGCGACGCCGACCGTCGCGCGGCCGATTTCGATCCCGTTCGGGTTGAAGACGGCGAAGACGCCGGCGTTGGTGCCGGGCTCGACGCAGACGAGGCGGTAGTTCCCGTTCTTGGCCTCGGCGCCTGCGGTGACCGTGCCGACGGTCCCGTTGCCGGTGTTGCCGGCATCGGCCACGGCCGCGCCGACCGTGGCACTCACGGCGGTCTTGCCGAGGAGCGTGCCGCGGAGGAGGCTCTGGCCGGACAGGACGGTGATCGTGCGGGGGACGAGCTGCATGTCACCCGCGATCAGCCGATCCGGCGTGAAAGTGTCCGTGCTGAATTCAGCGGATTCCATGGGTCAGCTCCGTGCGGTGGAAGTGGCGCGTGCGGCATGGAACCGCTGCGCGATGGCGCGACCGTGATCGCGCGCCGAGGGTGCATCGCCCGATTCATCGCCTGGCGACGCCTTGAGTCCGGTTTTGGCGAGTGCCGCTTCGGCACCCTTGAGTCCTTCGAGCTTCCGATTGCGGGTGTCGCGCTCGGCTTCGAGGATGCGCTGCGATGCGATCGCAGCCGTGACGGCCGGATCCTTCTTCGCCTCGGCGATCAGCGCCTCATGGCCCTTCGACGGCAGACCTTCGAGCGCGAGAATGCGCTCGCGCTCGGCCGTCACGGCCGTTGCGACCGCCGCGGACTGCTCGGCTTCGACCGCCGAGCGTCCTTCCGCCCGCCAGGCGGCCACCGCGTCCGGATTGGCCGCGGCGAATTCTTCCTTGGTGATCATGTCTGGCTCCGTGGTGGGTGTCTCTGCGCGATACCCACCTGGGCGCGCGCGGGTGGTGCGCGCCGCGAGTTCCGCGTGCACGCTTTCGTAGCTGCCGAGTCGATCGGCGAGCCCTGCTTTGACGGCATCGGCACCGACGAGGACATCCCCGCCGCCGAAGTTCTGCATGACCTCCTCGGCCGATACACCGCGGTATTCGGCCACCTGCCCGATGAACGACTGTGCCAGCGCATCGACGAGCGCCTGAATCCGCGCCATGCCCTCGGGAGTGGACGGATCCGATGCCTTGCCGGGGCTCTGGCTGGAGACGACGTCGTAGCGCTTGATACCCTTCGACGTTTCCTGTGCGCTGCGATCGGTGAACGTGGTGCGCACGCCAATCGAGCCGAGGATCGCCATCTGTGATGCGACGACGTCCGGAGCGGCCGCGGCGAGGAGGTAGGCGGCCGACGCGCCCATGCCTTCGACGTGCGCCACCACGGGCTTCTTCGCCGACGCCGCGCGGATCTGGGCGGCCGTCTCTTCCATGCCGGTGACTTCTCCGCCGGGGGAGTCGATCGCCAGCAGAATCGCGTGAACCGCGGGGTTATCGACCGCGCTTTGCAGATCCTGCGCGATGTCATCGTACGACGTCATCCCACTCACCTGACTGAAGAGATCGGCCCGTCGAACGAGCGGTCCCTCAATGGGAATCGTCGCCACACCATCGCGCACGGTCGCCGCATGCGTATAGTCGAGCGGCCGGCCGAGCTTGGCCGCGACGGCCTCGAGGTCGTTCTCGCGCTGGACGATGCCGACGATGGTCTGCAACGACTCCGACGTGATCGCCCACGGCGTGTCGAGAATGTGCGCGAGCACCCGCTTGGGAATGCGCTTCGTCACTGATTCTCCGGGGCGGTAACGGGGACGGTTTCGGTATCCCGTGTCGTGACGGTGTTCTGCGGGGCCGGGATGCCGGCGTCGGTGAGCATCCGGCGCTCCTTCTTGACCTGGCCGAAGTCGGACATCCAGCTCCGGCCGTTGAGCGCCATCTTCTCCTCTTCGAGCGTCGTGAGCGTCGACGTCATCCGCTCGGTGGCGGCATTGGCCGCCTTGAGCTCATCCACCTGCGGCATCGTGGGACCGGACCACTGGACGCCGAGCCACGCGGCGCGTCGGAGCGGATCATCGAAGAAGCCCGGTGCCGAGAGGTATTCGCGGGCGACCGCTTCGGTGATGAGCCACTCCCAGATCGGGGCGTACCAAAGGCGTACGAAGCGCGCGCGGCGGACGAGATAGACGCGCCACGCCTCGAGGAGCGCTGCGCGGCTCGCCGAATAGCTCGAGGAGAAGTGCTTGATCAGCACTTCGTACGGGATCTCGAGCGCAATGCCGATTTGACGCACCATCGCGAGCCAGAACGGGTCGAACTGGGCGTTCGGACGCGACGGATTGGCGATCGTGATGTCTTCGCCGTCGTCCAATGACGCGATCGCCCCTTCGCCGAGCTTGAGATCGGGCGCTTTGGTCCGGGGATTGTCTGCGCGGCCCTGCGTCGCGATCGCGTCGGCACTGAAGAACGGGGTCGGGCTGTCGGGATCTCCGACCGCTTTCCGCTTGACGAAGACCGTGAAGAAGGCGCTGATCACCGCGGCCGTGAGCTCGGCGTTCGAATAGTTCCCGAGTTTGCGCAGCGGTTCGATGACCGGTGCGAAGGCGGTTACGCCGCGGAGCAGGCCCGGACGCCGACTGCGCATAATCAGCGTCGCCTGCAACTCGCCGTCGGGGCCCCGCTTTGGGATGTAGCTCCACGACTCGGCGGCATACGGACGTTGGAGCCGGTCCTCGGGGTAGATGCTGCAGACCCAGTAGCCGAGCGGCTCGCCGGTCGCCACATCGAACTTCACGCCGCCCATGGTGTCCGGAAGGATCTCAAACTGTGGATTGCAGATCCGATCCGCCTCGATCAGCTGCACCGCCAGGCCGAAGAGTCGCCCTGGTGCATCGACGTAGCGCCGGACGGCCAGGATGTCGCCGTTGACGAACTCGCCCCAGAACGCCTGCTCGCTCATCTCGTCGATCGAGCCCTGCGCGGCGTAATCGATGCAGCAATTGCCGGCGTGGGCTCGCCAGAGCCGGAGCGCGTTGGCTTCCCACTCGTCGGCCGCCTCGTCGGTCAATCCGAGCAGATCCGAGTCGATGTTCGGCGCGGGCAGGAGACCGGGACCGATCACGGCGGTGATCGTTGAGTCCGCTGCGCCCTTCGCGAGCGGTTCGTTGCGCTCGAGGTCGCGCGCGCGGGCCCGTAGACCGCCGCGGCCCGGCAGATCGCCGAGCGTGTCGCTGTTCGGGCTCAACGCGCGCGGGGTGAAGTCCATCGTTTGCCGGCGGTCCAGCCGAGCACCGATGTATTGGCCCGCGAATCCGTTGAAGAGCCGCGCGTTCATGCGCCGCGCCGCCCAGGCCGGCGACACGAACTCGATGACGCGCTCGAGCGCGTTCGGCTGCGGCGCGCCCGATCGGACGATCGAGACGCCGCTCATCCTGGCCTCGCATAACTGATCCCGATGCCGGCGCGGGCCGCCGTGGCGGCGCGCGCCGTGAACTCCTGATCCATTGCGAAGAGATCGCGGAGCATCGCGCGGGTGTACGTCAATCCGTTGTAGGTGTAGCTCTGCGCGCCCGCCTGGATGGCTTCAATCGCGGCCTTCACGCCCCAGCGCTCGGCCAGCGCGTAGAGTTTCGGCAGATCCGTGGGCGCGTAGACGATGCCTTCGACCGTCGCGGACGAATACCCGCCGGCGAGATCGGTGATGGCTCGCTGCAGCCCGTTCAGGCGTGCGGCGAAAACGAGAATGGGAGCGCCACGCATGTCGCGACATTTACGTGCCGCAATGCGCGGGAAACAATAAACGCGCTACACCACGCTGATCCCGGGCGAGATCATGCGGCGGCCGGACCGGGGCGCACCGGCGCCGCCGTCGCTCGGTGTGAAGGGCGACGACAATTCCGCCGCGAGCGCCTCCATGCCGGTCGTCACGGTCTTCGCGCCGACCGTGAAATGGGCCGCGAGCGCGTAGACCGCGAGGTCGAGGTAGTGGTTCGGGCCGAGCACGTTCCAGAACCGGTGCAGCTTGCCGCGGCGCACCTCTTCCGTCAGTCGCTCGCTCTTCGACAGCTGCTCGAGCAGCTCGATCGTGAACCAATCGGCCTCGGGGACGTGAATGAGGCCCGGTTTCCGCGTTTCGCCCTGGTCGAGCTCGATGGTGAGCCGGTTGAGGATGTCGAATTTCGCTTGCCAGGTGCCGACGCGGTACGTGGTGATCTTCGCGTGCTTGTGGAAGGTCGGTTTGCCGAGAATCGGCGCGTTTTCGTCGCCGGAGCCCATGATGCCGAACGTCCGCTCGTCCGCGCGCGCCTGATTGCGCACCCAGTTGTCGACGTCCGTCGTGTGGTGGCCGAGCCGGTCGATGAAACAGACGATCGGCCGCAGCAGCCGTCCCGATCGATGGCGGTAGGTGCGTTGCCGCCACTCATTCAGCCGGCGCCAGGGCACCGGCGTGCCCGGATCCCCTTCGAGGTACTCGTAATCGATCGGCCAGGTCTCGCGCTCGTGGCCGAACCCGAAGACCGCGCCCTCGAGCCGGTCGTCCTGCGTATCGACCGCCCGCACGAGGAACGACACGCCATCGGGAACCTCCGCCTCGTACCGCTCGGCCCGCCCGAACAGAATGTTCGTCGCCACCCAGTCCGCTGATTCCTTGTACGGCTCGCAGAGCACGGTGTTAATGAACTGTTTCCGCTTCAGCGGCTTGTCTTTGACCTCGTACCACTCCTTCACGATCGACGCCCAGCGCGCGCCGGGCACCATCCCGACGAGCGCGTTCATCCAGAAGCCCAGCGCCTCGGTTTCGGCCGGATTCTCCGCGACGAACTGACCGCCGGCGTTCATCTGCCGCTTGAACTCCTCGCCAAAGGGCCGGAGGCAGTGCTCGCAGATATAGTGCGCGGTCTCCGGCATCCCGTCGGTCCATTTCAGACCCCACGCCACGTCGCGCGATCCGAATTTCAGGATCTGCAGCTCGCCGCAGAGCGGGCAGGGCAGATGCAGGCGCGAGCGGTTGGTGGTGGCGAATTCCTCCATGATCGGGGAGTCGTCTTCGTTGGTGGGCGTGCCGAAGGCTGCCAGGTGCCGGTAGTGGAACCGTTTCATCCGGGTGGCGAGCTGGCGCAGCGGCGTGCCCTGGCGCCCGGCGTCGCGCGGGACCTGGTCGAGCTCGTCGACGCGGATGACCGCGACCGGCCGCGCCTGCAAATCGGCCGACTGCGTCATCCCGACGATGCCGAGATAGCCGCCGGGGTACGCCTTCCGCGCGATCGTGTTCATCTTGTCGCGGGTTTCGTCGGACACCAGCCCGCGGAGAACCGGGATGTCGCGGAACATCGGGTCGACGCGGTCCTTCGACCAGGTGCGGACGTCCTTCGAGTCGCGCGGCACGCCCCAGAGGATCGGCGAGGGTCGCAGATGGATCCGGGCGCCGAGATCCGCCTTCATGATCGTTGTCTTGCCGCCGACCTGGGCGGGAAGCACGCCGACGACGCGGTGCACACGGAGATCGCCCATCGCCCGCATGATCGGCGCGTGCCACGGCGTGAGATCGGGATCGTACGGTGCGAGCTGCCCGTCGTTCTCCTCGGGCGACATCATCAGGTGCTCGCGGGCCCATGCCGCGACATCCAGCGGTGAGATCGCCGCGAACGCGCCGCGACGTTCTTCGCGCTCGAGCTTGTCCCAGCGCGCGAGCTCGTCCTCGTCGATCACCTCGCCGGCGATCGCGAGCGTCACGCGGCGACCTGCTCGGGCGCATCCGGCAGCTCCAGCTGCCCCGCGTCCTCACCGCGCAGCATGGCGAGCTGGCGATTGATGATCGCCTCGAGTCGCTCGTCCAGGAGCACCGGGTCGGTGACGCCGAGCAAGCGGTCGCCGTACTGGGTCAACGTGCGGATCGCGCCGGCCGCCTGGACCGCGAGCGTCCGGTAGCGACGTCGCGCCTCCGTCTCGGTCACCAGCTGGCGCTTCTTCTCCTGCAGCTCGAGCTCGAGGATCTGGTTCTCGAGCTCGAGCTGCCGTTCCTTGCCGGCTGACTGGCGCCGCGGCCCGAACTTCTTCGCCTCGGCCGCGGCTTTGTGCTCGCGATGCCACTGCTCGGCATCGGGCCAAGCCTTTGGCATCCCGGCCTTGAGCAGATTCGCGACCTGGCGTTCTCCCACGCCGAGCTTCTTCGCCAGGACGGCGATCGTGGGCGGCTTGGGCTTCGAACTGGCTGGCAACCGCTGACGTGGTGACGGCTTGCGCCGTTTACCCACATCGCACCTGCACTGTCAATGCTACCACCCGCTGTGTGCAAATCCCCGACAGGTTCGGCGCTCCCGTTGAGACCGCACCCTGCCGGGAGGACCCGGCGACTCGGCGATCGATCCGAATCCACTGCGACCGGTCGGGAAAATCACGCAGCATCGGCGAGCCACGATGCGCCACAGTGAGCGCAGGGATGCGTTGGCGTGACCTGACCGCAGTCGGCGCAGCGATACCACACGGGATCACCTGCAGTGGCCACCTTGGTGGCATACAGCATGGCCCGACGGATGCCGTAGCCGCTGAGGAAACCGATGCCGAACGTTTCGCACACGGCCTCGAGTCCATCGAGCGGTACGTTCACGATCGCAGTCGCGACGCAGCCGAGGCATGGACGGGCCGCATCAGACTTGCCACCGTACCGGTTGCCGCGCGATCCCTGACGCCGGTCGCCGGGCTTCAGCCCCATCGCGCGCCCGAGCTGCAGGATGGCGCGCATTCGGAGCGATGCGATCCGGGCGATATCGCGAGCGGCGAAGCCGTCGTTGCGCATCGAGATTGCCACGGCGATACGATCGCCGCGCCGCATAGTGATGTCAGCGCGCAGGATCTTCTCGATCTCCGTATGTGAGCAGCTCATGGGCTGCCGGTGCGCCGTCGCGGCGCAATTCGTTGCATCATTCGCTCCCCCGAGAGAGCGCTTCGACACCGCTATCCAGTCGAACGCTGGATCGTCTGTCGAGCGATATTGACCGGCAGCCGCCGCGAGACAGAGCCGGGACGATCTATGCAGTACGCTTGCGCCGTTTTCCCGTGCGCCGCGGGTGCACCTTCGCCACGCACGCCGTACATACCGCCCGTCGTTTCTTCCAGAATCCCCGGTCCCATCCGCATCCGCCGGGGCACGCGTGGTACCAGTCGCACCGGCAGATCTCGCAGATCGCCGTGAACGCATCGAGCGCGATCACGCGATCGCTCCTGCCGGAACTGATGCTTCGGCTTCTTTCGCTCGACGTTCTGAGAGAATCGCGGCGTAGGCGGTTGGGTGCTGGTCGGCGAATGGTGGCCGGTGGTCGATGACGTACGTACCCCGCGTCTCCGTCGACTTCAGCCAGCCCATCTGAATCCAGCGCCGTTGATCTACACGGAAAGCGCGCATCGTCTGCCGCGTGATCTTCCCGGCCACTTCCAACTCAGCGAGGACGCGCAACGCGCCAGTTTTCCACTGCGTCAGCGTGATCGGGGACGGCGATCCGGCGACTGAATCGGTGGCGAATTCAGGAACCGTGCAGCGCGTCTCCGGACACCAGTCGACCCACGGCAGGCCATAGGGGTTGTGCGGAGTGAGGTCGGGACCGAACTGTTCGTAGTGCCGTGACCAGTCGGTTCTTCCAGCGAAGACGACGAGGCCGCAGTGCCTGGCGAGGCCGATGAAGGCGCCACGTTCCTCGGGGACCAGCACCGCGCGAAACTCCGGGCCATGCTGACTGTGCCAGTCGGACGGCACCGCCTGCATGATGACTTCGGCGTTCAATCGGAGCTTCGCCTGTATCCCGAGCTGGACGCCATCGGGGTAGACGACGAGCAGGTCCCACCCGTCGCACTCGGCGTAACACTTCAGGTCGGGACGACGGGCGGCAACCCAAGCGGTGAATGCCGCGCAGAGCTCGGCTTCGGTCTTGAATTCACTCATCGGCCACCGCCGGCGGGAAGGTCAACGGCTTCCGCGTCGGGTCTGGCTTCGTCGTCACGCTGGAATGCCTGTGGCCAAGGTTGCATGTGCGGATGCGGCGCCGGACGATGACAGGCACGAAGTCGAACCCACGCCACGATTCGTTGCCTGGTCCACCCTGCATTCCCCATTCACGCGCGTGGGTTTCGCCCTCGAAGACGTAGCCGCGCAGCGTTGAATCGCCGCCGCGATGCGGCCGCAGCTGGTACGACTGGGTCACCTTCACCTCACTCTTTGCCTGACGGGCGCTCACGACGCCCTCCGCTTCGGCAGCCGCGGCAGCTCGATGATCGGAGCAGCCCACGCCATGTAAACGGCGTCGCGCTCGTGTTCGGAGGTGCGCTTCGTGAAGTCCGGGAAGACGAGGAGGTTCCGTTTCGCGCGATCGGGCTTCGAGACCTTCGATGCTCCCACTTCCAGCACCCGCCGGCAGCCATATGCGCAGGTCACGAGGATGGCGCCGCGGGCCAGATGGAAGTCCGTCATGACGCGCTCGATTTTCAGCCCAGCCGAGCTGTCGCCATTCTCACGACCGTAGAGGCCGATCGTGCTGGGCTTCTCGATCAGCACGACATCGATCGGGTTGCGCGCGAACAGCGCCTGCAGGTGACTGGCCAGCAGCTGCAGCCGGACGGTGATCGCGTCGTCCGGCGAGGTGGTGATCGAGCCGGACTCGAGGAGCCGGAATTTCCCAGGCGCCTCGCGATCGACGACCGCGGCACCCATGTGGGCGAGACCCGGGTCCACGCCGAGGACGATCACTGCAGCGACTCGGGGAAGAGCAGTGGACTCGCGGCGATGCGCCCCTTCACCGGCATCACCGCGGCGCCGACGGTGATCAGGTCCGCGACATGCTGAGCACCCGTCCCGCCGGTGAGGTTGTATCCCACCGCCTGCCCGAGATCCGCGCGAGAGATCGACTCGGGATAGATCCCGATGAGGTGCTCGGCGATGCGACGGGAGCCAGCTGAGGTCCGGGCGAGAATCCGCTCGTGCAATTCTGTCAGCGTCGTGGGAACGCCGGTCGCGGTCGCGGCAGCTCGCCCCTCGCCCGTCAGGCGGAGCGAGCCCTTCGCCGGCATCTCAGCCAACCCGAAAGCGATCAAGTCGGCGATGTGCTGTGCGCCGGTACCGCCGGTCAGATTGTACCCGGCGACCATGCCGAGTTGATGCCGAGTCGTCTCCGGAATGCCGAGCGCCTCGAGTTCCGCCAGCGCGTTCAGGATCTTCACGGCGCCGGCGGACATCTTCCCGGTCGGAGCGCTGTCGGTGCTCACAGTCGTCACGCGACTTGGCGCGGCCGTGCGGGTCTCAGCTCGTGCGAGGCGCCCGATCTGTGCTTCCATCTGGCGAGCGCGATCGCGGCTATCAGCGATTCCCCGCCCGGGCGCCGGCTTCGCGTCGTTCACTTTTCGCACCTCAGCAAGCAGCCCGGTCACGCCGTCCACCAACCGGTCCCATCGATCCTTCGAACGCTCACTTTCCTCGGAGATGCGCGTGGCGAGTTGCACCAGCTGCGCGACCGCCTCCGGCTTCACAATCGGCTTCTCGACGATCTTCACTTCGACCTTCCCCGGCGCCGCGGCTGCCGGCTGTACGGTTCCGGACTTCTTTGCCTGGCGCTCGAGCTCGGCGATGCGGGCCCGGAGGCGCCTCGGGTCCTGTGCTTCGGCCTCGGCGACCGCGTCCCCGATGATCGCCCGAAGCTTCTCGCGGTCGACCGGCGCTGTCTTGATCTCGCGCGTCACGCCGTCGCCGGTGGGGGTCGCGGTGTTGTCGTACGTGGTGATCATCGGAAAGGCGACGCGCTCGAACTGCCGGGCCTCGCCGGAGCAGATCCAGCCCTCGCCGGTTTTCAGTGAGGCGAGTGAGGACGAGACGTCGGCCAGGATCTCCTTCGTGGTGTTCGCCTTGAGCCACTTCACGACCGGTTCCTGATCCGCCGGCGCGGTGAGCCGGTGCGCGATCAGAGTATCGCAGCTGCCGAGCAGGGCGTTGTGCAGCGCCTGCGTTCGCTGCGTGGCGAGGATCAGCCGGATCCCCTTCGATCGGCCGGCGGTCGCGATCGTCTTCGCCCAGTGGATCGAGAGATTCTCCGACCCGATGCCTGAGCGCTCCTTCGGCGCGAAAAGATGCGCCTCCTCGACGACGAGGTAGACGACGCCACGCATCTTCCGCAGCAAGGCGGGCGCGAATTCGGTGAAGAACCGCGCCTGGCCGCCCGGCTCGAACTCCGCCATATCGATGATCGAGAGTGGCAGCGCGCCGGTGGCCACGATCTCAGCCACCGCTTTCCCCGACGAGCTGTGGAGCGGGACGTGCCCGTGCGGGCCGCCGAGGATCTGGAAAGCGAGCCCCGCGTGCTTACCATCGGCACTCGATGTGAGTCCCCACCAGTCCGATTTCAGCGGGTCGAGGATGCAGACTCGCGCTCCCTCGGCGACGACCTGCTCGATCATCAGCTTGGACGTGATGGTCTTGCCCGCCCCGGTCTTTCCGAGGACGGCCGTGTGCTGCGACAACATCGCCGGCGAGAAGAGATGGCGCGTCACGCCAGCACTCCACCGGAAACAGGCGCGCATGGATACGGACGACCGTCGCGACCGATCAGTTCTAGAGTGATCGTCCGCTCAAGTGTTGCGATGTCCATCCGCATCGCGATGCCGTCGGTCGCGTCGACCTCTGCTACAGGCAATTCAACTTTGCCGCCGAGACGCCGAAGCAGGATGATCAGGAGCTCCCGCTTGAGGAGCTCAATTCTCGCGGCCATTTCCGGGTCGATCGCGAACTCCTTCACGTTCCCACTCGCTCGCCACTGCCATCATCCCAGACGAACTCACCATTGTCACCCACCGGCAGGTGCTTGCCGCATCCGCAGCAGAACGTCGCACCGTAGAATCGAGGATTGCGGGCATACGTCTCGGCGAGCGCCTGACCCATCGTCGTGACGACACCGCACCCAGAGTGAAGCTGCTGTTCGGTCCAGAACCTGCCCATCGCGGGCGACCTTTCCGGCGGGTATGGCTCGAAGCAGGTGTATCCCTCGTCTCCGAAACGCACGCGCTCTTCAGCTGTCAGCGGCCTGGTTGGGTATTTCGGGCGAGCGCCGACATGCTGGTAGCTCCTCCGCACAGGTCGAACGAAGCCTTTCGCGCGTTCCTCCTCGCATAGCACGCGGTAGTCCTTCTGCTGGCCGTCACCGCGGTCTTGTGACGATTCGTCAGTCCACGGCTTCCCGCTTGTGGTGCAGAGTTTCGGAGTGGCCGGATCCGACGACGTGCCGTCATCTCGCAGGGGTTCGTCGCTCATTTGGGACCTCGCCAGGAAGAGACGCCAGAGCATGTAGCACCAGAACGGGAGCCAGCCGATCGAGATCGTGAGGTCGACCCACGTGGACACGCCCTCGTGAGTTTCCCGGTACCAGCGGTAGTGCCAGACCGCGACCGGGCAGTAGATGAGCAGCACGATGAGCCAGATATGCGCGTGCACCTTCGTCCTCCCTGGGTGAAGCTCCCGGCCCGAATCGAACGGGCGACCTGCGCGTTACGAGTGCGCTGCTCTACCGACTGAGCTACAGGAGCGAGCGGTGCACCGCGCCATGATCAAGCCCGGCGCACCGTCCTGCGTCTTCACTTCTCTCCGCTTCGCTACTTCAGCTGACCGTGATCCCGATCGACGCCGAGGTGGACTTCGTCGTCGCCGTGATGGTGGCCGATCCGGTCGCGACCGCCGTGACGACGCCATTGGCATCGACCGTGGCGATCGAGGTGTCGCTCGAGCTCCAGCTGACGACCGACGAGCCATCGCTGGCGCTGCCGGTGAGCTGACTGGTGTCGCCCGCGTTGAGCGTGGTGTTGCCGCCGAGGGTGAGCGTCGGCGCCGGCGGAGCCGCCGGGGTTCCTGCCACGATCGCCGCCGCGAACGGCGCCGCATGGTCCCGCATGATCTGGACTTCGGTTCCCATCAGCTGCTTGAGCGTCGCGAGATCGGTGGCCGCCTGTACGCCGGCGGCGATCCGGTCGGCGAATCCATTGATGAGCGTCGTGCCCGAGTCCTCGAGCCCGACCGTGGCGTTCACTTCGTCGACCAGATCCTGCGGCGTGCTGTCCTGCGCCTGCGTGTCATCCATTGTCGTGCTCCTGCTGGGGTGGTGGTGGGTGCTGCGCGAAACGACGTCAGGTCGACGCCGGTGAAACGGGTGGTGTGGGGGATTCGGCCGCGGTCACGGCGGCCTGCATTCTCAGGCGCGCAGCGCGGAGCTTCGCGACCAGGTCGCGGACCTCCTCATTGTCGTGCGCGGCGTGGAACGAGCAGAGATCGTCAACCCGGCCTTGGCAGGCGGCGACCACCACGAGCGGGTCGGGCGCGGCATGCACGACGAACCGGGCGAGGACCTGTTCCTCGCCCCGGAACCGATCGACGGTCACGTGGTTGCCGAACTGCGGGGCGCCGCCGTTCTCCGCTGACAGTCGGCCGACCTGACCCCATTGCGTGACCCGCCGAGTGCCGCTCCGGACGCGGGTGACAGTCACCGCGAATTCCTCGGTCACGTTGTCCGGCGGGAGATCGTCGTCGCTGCCTGGCAGTGCGGGCATCAAGTCGCCTCTTTCAGATGGGAACGTTCAGGCGCCCGGCCCGGGACGGGTCGGCGCGGCCATGTTCGGGGAGATGTTCGGGGACCGATGGGGCCTGTTACGACTTTTCCGGGATGGGACGTGTCCGGCAAAGGCCCGTCGTAGCTACATTGTGTCCGGCCGAGGACCGGTGGCCACTGACTGTTAATCAGCGGGTCGGGGGTTCGAGTCCCTCCTCGGGAGCTGACTTTCCTGTCCAAATCTGGCGCGGGTGCTCGCTCGCGATCCCCGCTCCGATACTGGGGATGATGCCAATGCCACGGTTGATCCCGCGCCTCGCGCCGTTCCTGGTGATCCTTGCTGCGGCCAGTTGCCGCGCACCATTTCTTCCCGACAACGGCGGGGCGACCCCGCCGCCGCCGCCACCGCCGGGTCCGCTCCTTCCACTTCGCATCGGCTCCTCCGGTCCCGATTTCGCGCGCGCCGTCGCGAACGACGCGGCCGGGAACGCATACGTGGTGAGTTATTTCGCCAACACCGTCGACTTCGATGGTGGCGTCGGTGCCACCGCGAAGGTCGCGCACGGCCCCTATGACATCGCGCTCGCCAAGTACGCGTCCGACGGCACGTTCCAGTGGGTCAACGCTATCGGCGGCTCGGATGTCGACGTTCCCTATGGCGTGAAGGTCGGACCTGACGGAGCGGCCTACGTCGTCGGCTACGTCACGGCCGGCGCCGACTGCAACGGGCATATCGTTCAGAATCACGGTGATCACGATGTGCTGATCATGCGGATCACCGCCGAGGGCGTCTGCGACTGGGCAATCGGCGTCGGCGGTAGCGGCCCCGATGAGGCGCACGATCTGGCGTTCGATTCGAACGGCGACCTGCTTGTCACCGGATTCTTCTCCGACACGGTCGACTTCGATCCGGGTCCGGACGCACATACCCTCGAATCGCGCGGTGGCACCGACATCTTCGTCGCCCGGTACGGCGAGGACGGATCGTTCAAGAGCGTCGCGCAATTCGGCGGTCTTGGCAACGACGTCGGCAACGCGCTGGCAGTCCGTCTCGACGGCGACATCATCTTCGGTGGGTCATTCAACAACGCCGCGGTCTTCGGATCGTCACTGGCTCCGCTGACGCTGATCAGCTCCGGCGGGCTGGACTATTTCGTGGCGCGCCTGTCGACGTCGCTCGACCTCGAGTGGGCGATCCATGGCGGCGGCGGCGGCGACGACATGATCAACCCCGGGTGCATCGTGGCGAGCCCGACCGGCCTGATCTATGTCGCCGGGACGTTCAACGGGGTCGCATCGGTCGGACCAGGGGTCGGCGGTCAGGCACTCACCAGTCACGGTGGCGCCGACATCTTCCTTACCGGATATGACGGTGGCGGAAACTGGATCGGATTTGCGCGGGTGATCGGCGGCACCGGGACCGACGCCGTCGCCGCGCTGGCCCAGGACGCGGTCGGCAATTTCTACCTGAGCGGCTCGTTCCAGGGCTCTGTCGATTTTGATCCGGGATCCGGGACGCACGTCGTCCCGGGACTGGGGACCGGTGGGGCGTCGGACGCGTTCGTCGTGTCGCTCACCCCCGGTGGTGACCTCCGGTGGGTTGACCCGCTGACCTCGGTCATTTCTGGTGAGACCTTCCTGTCGATCGCCAACGGGATCTCGCTGGCGGGCGACGGATCGATCTGGGCGGTCGGCAGGTTCTTCGGGCTGGTCGATTTCGATCCGGGAGCAGGCTCGGTATCGCGCCAGAGCGTCGGCGACGCCGATCAGTTCATCGTCCGGTACGACCAGACGACCGGTTCGATCATCCGCTAGGGCATCGAGGCAACCCGCCGCCATCGCCGGCGCTCGCCGGGAGCGGGGGCGGACTTCCTTCACGGAGGGGGAAGTCGCCGTCCACGACCTCTCCTGCGGCCCCTACCAAAACCCCAGGGACCACGCCATCTTGGTAGGCTGTATTTTCTCGACTCCAAGATCGGACCATGGCCAAGACCAGTTCAATCCAGCGGAATCTCAAGCGGATCAAGCTTGCTACCAAGCACGCCGAGCAGCGGAAGAAGCTCAAGGCGGTCATTCGGAGCACTACGGCATCGGACGTCGAGAAGGACAAGGCGAACCGGAAGCTGCAGTCGCTCCCCCGCAATGCGTCGCCGGTGCGGATTCGCAATCGCTGTCTGCTGACCGGCCGGTCGCGGGCCTACGTCCGCCGCTTCGGCCTGTCGCGGATCGCGTTCCGCGAGATGGCGCTGCAGGGCAACATCCCCGGCGTCCGCAAGGCGTCCTGGTAACCGCGGAGAATCACGACAATGGCCAAGAAGGGACGCGTCCAGGTCAAGCTCCGCAGCAGCGAGAGCGCCTACGTCTACGTCACGACCAAGAATCCCAAGAAGCACCCTGAGCGGATGGAACTCCGGAAGTACGATCCGACGCTCAAGCGCCATACCGGGTTCAAGGAAGAGAAATAGATCTCGAAGAGTTTCGTCGGCGCGGCCATGACCTGATCGACTGGCTCGCCGACTACTACCGCGACATCGAATCACGGCCCGTGGTTCCCGCCACGCGCCCTGGCGAGCTTCGCCGGTCGCTGCCCGGATCGGCACCCGAATCTGGCGAATCGTT
This sequence comes from Gemmatimonadales bacterium, assembly GCA_036500345.1. Lineage (NCBI taxonomy): Bacteria > Pseudomonadati > Gemmatimonadota > Gemmatimonadia > Gemmatimonadales > Gemmatimonadales bacterium. The sequence goes on from DASYCE010000008.1 coordinate 43,457, forward strand.
CGACGACATTCTCCATGACTTCCGCGAGTTGATCGTTCCCGGGATGACCCACTGGGGTCACCCGGGGTGGTTCGCATACTTCCCATCCAACTCGTCGCCGCCGTCGGTCCTCGCCGAGATCCTGGCATCGGGTCTCGGCGCCCAGTGCATGAGCTGGATCACCTCGCCGGCAGCAACTGAACTCGAGCAGACGGTGATGAGCTGGTACCGCCAGCTCCTCCAGCTCCCCGACACATTCACCGGCGTCATCCAGGATACCGCGTCCTCGTCGACATTCGTCGCATTCCTGACCGCGCGCGACCGCGCCGGAGTCGATCCGTCGAGAGTGGTGGCATACTGGTCGACGGAAGCGCATTCATCGGTGGCGAAGGCGGCGCGGCTGTCGGGGATCCCGGCCGACCGCCACCGCGTCATTTCGGTCGACGCCACCTGTGCGATGCGTCCCGACGCACTCGAGGCCGCGATGGGCGCGGATGCCGCGGCCGGGTTGGTCCCGTCGATCGTCGTCGCGACCCTCGGCACGACGTCGTCGACCGCGTGTGATCCGCTGCGGGCGATCGGCGAGGTCGCATCCGCCCACCGGGCGTGGTATCACATCGACGCTGCGTTCGGCGGCTCGGCGGCGATCGTACCGGAATTCCGGCATCTCCTCGACGGCGTCGAATTCGCGGATTCCATGGTGACCAATCCGCACAAATGGCTGCTCACCAACGTGCACTGCAGCGGGTACTTCGTGCGCGATACCGCTGCGCTCATCAGGACCTTCTCGACGACGCCGGAGTACCTGCGTACCCGTCACGACGCCGACAGCGACACCGTGAACTATCGCGACTGGGGGATCCCCCTTGGCCGGCGATTCAACGCGTTGAAACTCTGGTTCGTTCTGCGGAGCTACGGCGCCGAGGCGCTGCGCGCGATGGTACGGCAGCACATCGATTGGGGACGGCAATTCGCCGCGTGGGTCGACGACGCACCAGATTTCGAACGGCTGGCTCCGGCCCCGCTCGCGCTGGTCTGCTTCCGGCATGTGCCACCGACGATGGCGGGAGATGAGCCGGCGCTCGCGGCGCACAACGCGGCCTTGCTCGGCCGGGTGAATGCGACGGGGCGAGTGCATCTCACCCACACCACCCTCGGTGGCCGATATGCGATCCGGATGGCGATTGGTGGATTTCGCTCCGAACAGCGCCACGTCGAAGAGGCGTGGCGATTGCTGCGCGCAGAGGCCCGCTAGCCGCCGACCGTAGCGGCCGGCTCGGCCTGGAGCGCCTCCGCGAGATAGCGCCCGGTCCACGATTCCGGCTGCTGGGCCACTTCTTCCGGCCGGCCCATCGCAACGATGCGCCCTCCCTCGGGTCCGGCGTCGGGGCCCAGATCGATCACCCAGTCCGCCCGCTTGATCACATCGGTGTGATGCTCGATGACGACGACGGTATGGCCGGCGTCGACCAGCTTGTCGAGCACGCTGATCAGCACACGCACGTCGTCGATGTGGAGGCCGGTCGTCGGCTCGTCGAGGAGATAGAGCTTGCGTCCGGCGCGCTTCGACGCGGCGAGGAGTTCGCGGGCGATCTTGAGCCGCTGCGCTTCGCCACCCGACAACGTCGTCGCCGGCTGGCCCAGGCGCAGGTATCCAAGCCCCACCTGCTGCAGCTGCCACAGTGCGGTGCCGAGCCTTGCCTGATGGCGAAAGCGCCGAATCGCTTCGTCGACGCTCCACTGCAGCACGTCGTGAATCGAGAACCCCTGCACCCGGACGTCGAGCACGTCGCGCTTGAATCGGGTCCCTCCGCAGACTTCGCATGGCACGAAGACGTCGGCGAGAAAGACCATTTCGATCTTCACCTGGCCGGCGCCTTCGCAGGCGTCGCATCGACCGCCGGCCACATTGAACGAGAAGGTTGTCGGGGTGTACTTCCGCTGGCGGGCCAGCGGCTGTGACGCGAAGAGTTCGCGGATCTCGTCGTAGGCGCGAATGTAGGTGACCGGATTGGAGCGCGGCGTCCGGCCGATCGGCGTCTGGTCCACCAGCACGACGCTGTTGAGGAACTGCCATCCGTCGATCGAGTCGACGTCGCCGACCGTTTCGCCGAGATGGGTCTTGGCGGAATGCTCGCCCTCGAGGTGCCGCTGCAGCTGGCGGTAGATGATGTCGTACACGAGGGTGCTCTTGCCGGAGCCGGAGACTCCCGTGATCGCCGTGAGCGTACCGAGCGGGATGTTCACGTCGACGCCGTCGAGGTTGTGCAGGCGCGCGCCGCGCACGGCGAGCGCAGGCCCGCTCACGTCGCGGCGCACCGATGGCACGCCGATTCGCTTGGCGCCGGTCAGATACTCTGCCGTCAGCGTCTGGTGCGCGCCGGCTATTTCGCCGGCATACACCAGGCGTCCGCCGTGCTCCCCCGCACCTGGACCGAGCTCGATCATCCAGTCGGCACCGCGAATCGCACTCAGGTCGTGTTCGACGACGACCAGCGTGTTGCCGAGGTCGCGCAGGCGGCGAAGCAGTGCGAGGAGCCGATCGGTGTCGCGCGGGTGGAGTCCGATCGACGGCTCATCGAGGACGTAGATGGCGTCGACGAGGCGCGCACCGAGTGCGTTGCCGAGGGCGATGCGCTGGGCCTCGCCACCGGAGAGCGTGCGGGTCTGCCGGTCGAGCGTGAGATAGCCGAGTCCGACGTCACGGAGGTATTGCACGCGAGCATCGGTGTCCTCGAGAATCAGGTCCGCGATCTGCCGGGCGCCGCCGGAGAGGTCGAGTGCCGCGAGCCATCGATGCAGCTGATCGATCGTCAGCGCCGCCACCTGGGCAATGCTCACGCCGGCGATGTGCACCGCGAGCGATTCGGGCTTGAGCCGGGTGCCGTGACAGCTGGAGCATTCGTGGGCCATCTGGTACTGCCGCAGAAAGACCCGGATGTACTGCTTGTAGCGCTTCGCCTCGAGTGCGCGAAGAAACGGGAAAATCCCGACGAACTTCCCGACGGTCCCGTGCAGCAATGTCTCTCGGGCGGCGCCGGGGAGTTCGCGCCACGGCGTATCCATCGACACGCCGAGCGACCGCGCGGCCGTCGCCAGAAGCCGCCGCCGCCCGTCGTAGCGCGGCTTGGTCCACGGATCGAGCGCACCTTCGCGGAGCGTTCGCTCCGGGTCGGGGACGATCAGTGTGAGATCGTACTCGAGCGTCGCGCCGAAGCCGTTACAGGTGGGGCAGGCGCCGCGCGGGTTGTTGAAGGAGAAGAGGGTCGGCGTGATGCGCGGTGCCGGCGTATCGCAGACACTGCACGCCGGAGACTCGGTGAAGCGCAGTCGCTCTGCTTCGCCAAGCGCGAGGGCGATCCCCTCGCCTTCGTCGAACGCGGTGCTGATCGACTGGCTGAGCCGTCCCTGCTGGTCCGCGGTTGTCGCGAGGCGATCGACCACCACCACGACTTCGCCTGCGGTCGAAAAATCGACCGACGCGGGAAGTTCGTCGAGATGATATGGTGCCCCGTCAACGAGCAGGCGGACGAAGCCGAGTGCGCGGAGATTCTCGACCGTTCCCGCGTGGGTGACGCGTGCGGTCGCGGGGAGGGGAAAGGCGATCTGGACGCGGCCCGGATTGGCGGCGACGACCGCGTCGGTGGCGGATTGGGGCGTGTCGCGGCGCACCGGACCGCCGCAGCGGATGCACGACGCGATCCCGATGCGAGCCCAGAGGAGACGAAGGTGGTCGTAGACCTCGGTCGCGGTGCCGACGGTGGATCGCGACGACATCGACGGCGCCTGCTGCTCGATCGCCACGGCCGGCGCGATCCCGTCAATGCGGTCGACCAGCGGCTTCGGCATCCGCTCGAGGAATTGCTTGGCGTAGGTCGACAGCGACTCGATATAGCGACGCTGTCCCTCGGCATACAGCGTATCGAACGCGAGCGAGCTCTTGCCGCTTCCCGACGGACCGGTGACGACCGTGACGCTGCGGCGCGGGATTTCGACGGTGATGCCGTGCAGATTGTGCTGGCGGGCATTGATGACGCGGATGACCGTTTTCACCGCTGAAACGTAAACGGCCGCGTGGTCCGCGCCGCGTTTCACCTTTTCTCTTCCCGCATTTGACGGTACGTTTGGCGCAGATGCCCGGTATGCTCACGCCCGCGCGCCTTCGGCAAGGTTTCGCGCTCTTCGTCCTGATCTCGATTCTCGCGTACGGTGGCGTCCTCCTCTATGGCCACAATACGCACGAATTCGTGGCTTCGCTCGCGCAACTGCACTGGCGTTGGGTGCTTGCGGGAGTCGGGCTTGCTTCGCTGGACTGGTTCGGCGGCGGATTGCGGCTCTGGGTCCTGGCGCGCGAAGTCCATCCCAACCCGCCGCTGCGCGGAATGGTGATCGCCGGCGGAATGGGCGCATGGGGATCGTACGTGACGCCGGGCCAGGCGGGTGCGTCGCCGATCATGATCTATGCGATGAAGCGCTGCGGGATCCCGGTTCCCAAGGCGATGACGACGACCCTGATGTCATTCATTGCGACCGTCGCCTTCTTCGCGATCGCCGGGCGCCTGGCGCTCTGGCTCGGAGCCGGCGAATCGCTGTCGAAGTACGGCGACCTTCTCGGCCTCAATCTCCTCGACCTGTTCAAGTGGAGCAATCTCGCCTTCGCCGTGCTCGGCGTGCTGCTCCTGCTGGTGATGCTCGTGCCGAAGGTGATCTCGGCCGGAGTCCATCGCGCGGCGACGGCGCTCGGCCAGCGGAGCCGCCGGGTTGCGACCCGGCTCGACAAGCTGCGAGCCGGCATCGACCAGGCGCACGAGAGCATGCAGCGATTCAATTCTCCGCGGGGGTGGCTGTCGCTTTTCTGGGCGACGATTCTTTCGGGGCCAAGTCACGCCAACAAGCTCCTCGCCGGCTACGTGGCGTGCCGCGCCATCGGCATTCACGTCCAATTCTTCGACCTGCTGCTGCTGCAGACGTTCATCACGTCGGCGCTCTACTTCGCCCCGACGCCTGGGGGATCGGGGTTCGCCGAGTTGCTCTCGCTCGCGGTGATGGCGCCGTACCTTCCACGTGAGCAGATGCCGGGATACACGCTGGTCTGGCGCTGCATCCTCACCTGGTTCACGATCGCCGCCGGCTTCTTCGTCTTCTCGACGTGGGTCCGCCGCGGTCTCAAGGAGATCGAGGTCACTACGCCGTGAGCATTGCGGCGGATGACGTTCTCGAAGGTCCCGATCCGGAGATGGGGCGACGGCTGGTCCGGTACGTCCGTCCATATCTCGCAGCAATCAGCGTCGCCGTGGCGCTCCTCCTGGTCGACGCCGCACTGGCGCTGGTCGGTCCGTTCCTGACCCAGCGCGCACTCGACGTCGCCATACCGGCGCGCGACGGCGCGCTGCTCCTCACCCTCGGCACCGTCTACAGCGCGGCGCTCTTTGTGTCGTTTGCCGGGGAGTACGCCCAGACGATCCTGACCACGTGGGTCGGCCAGCGGGTGATGTCCGACCTGCGGCGCCAGCTCTTCGCGCAACTGCAGCGGCTGAGCATTCCATATTTTGACCGGCAGCCGATCGGCAGATTGGTGACGCGGATGACGTCGGATGTCGAGACGCTGAACGAACTCTTCTCCTCCGGGGTCGTGACGGTGGTGGGCGACGTCGCGACGCTCGTGGCGATCAGCGCGATGATGCTCGTCGTGAACTGGCGCCTGGCGCTGGTCGCATTCGCAGTCCTTCCGTTCATGCTTGGGGTCGTCGCCTTCTTCCGGCGATCGATGCGGCAGGCGTTTCGCGATATCCGCGCCGCAGTGGCCCGGCTGAACGCGTATCTGCAGGAGCAGCTGTCCGGCGTCCGGGTGGTGCAACTGTTCAATCGTCGCGAGGCGAGCGCACGGGTGCACGGCGCAGTGAATCGCGACTATCTCGCCGCGAATCTCCGGTCGATCACGCTCTACGCACTGTTCTTTCCGGTGGTCGAATTCCTCACGGCGGCCTCGATTGCGCTGCTCCTCTGGTACGCCGGCTTTCGCGGGGCCGGTCTCGGACTGACCGTCGGCGTCCTCGCGGCGTTCATCCAGCTGGTCCGGCGATTCTTTCAGCCGCTGCAGGATCTCTCGGAAAAGTTCAATCTGCTGCAGAGCGCGATGGCGAGCGGCGAGCGGATCTTCCGGTTGCTCGACATGCCGGTGGAGATTCCCGAGCCCGCCGATCCCGTGCCTTTGGCGATGCCGGTGCGCGGCGAACTCGTCTTCGATGACGTCTGGTTTCGGTACCACGCCGACGCTCCATGGGCGCTCAAGGGAGTTTCGTTTCGCGTGCCGGCGGGGGCCACCGCGGCGCTGGTGGGGCACACTGGGGCTGGGAAGAGCACCGTCCTCTCGCTCCTCCTCCGGTTCTACGCCCCGACCCGCGGTACGATCACCCTCGACGGAGTCGACCTGGCCACGGTGCCGACCGCGATGTTGCGCCGGGTTGTGGGGTTCGTACCGCAGGACCTCTTCCTCTTCCGGGACTCGCTGGCCCGGAATCTTCGCCTCGACCGCGAGGTGAGCGACGACGAACTCCGCGAGGCGTTGGTTGCCGTTGGTGGCCGGGGTGTGGTCGAACGCCTGTCGGGTGGGCTCGACCACGTGGTGGCCGAACGAGGGAGGTCGCTGTCGGTCGGGGAGCGACAGCTGATGTCGTTTGCCCGGGCTCTGGTGGGCAATCCAGCAGTCCTCCTGCTGGACGAGGCGACCAGTGCGGTCGATCCCGAAACCGAGGCGCGGATCCAGGCGGCCCTGGTCCGGATGCGGACCGGACGCACCTCCGTCGTGGTGGCGCACCGCCTCGGCACGGTCGCGGAGGCCGATCCGATCCTGGTCTTCCACCATGGAGAACTCCGGGAAGTCGGCTCCCACCGGACCCTGATGGCGCGGCGGGGTCTTTATCACCGGCTGGTTCTCCTGCAGCAGGGAGCCATGCTTCCGCCGGCTGCGTCCGCATGATTCTTGCCCCTCCCCACAATCGACGGATAGGTTTCCCGACCTTCGATGGCACTGACCACCCGCGGGGAGATCACACTGGACGGAATGAGCGTGTCCGACCGACGAACGGATAGCACCCTGGCTGAGGGCGACTCGCCGTTGGCGACCCTCCGGGTGCGTTCAGGACCGCACGCGGGGACCAATCTGCCGGTCACCGGTGCGATTGCTTCGGTCGGTGCAGACCCGGCGAACAATGTGATCATCGCCGGCGTCGACGTGGCGCCGCGCCACGGCCAGTTCCGGTTGCGCGGCGGCGTCTGGACCTTCAGCAACTTCGGAAGTCCGGGCGCGACACTGGTCGATGGCGAGCCGGTCCATGGGGACGCGGTGCTCGCCCCGGGGTCGGCGCTGCAGCTTGGTCAGGTCCAGGTCGCATTTGCGCCGGAGGACCAGTGGCGCGACTCGACCATCGAGCGGTATGCGGATGACCCGATCCCCGCCGCGATGATGCCGGTCGCATCCTCGTCGATCTGGTCGCGAGTCTGGTTTTCACTGGCGCTGTGCGCGCTGCTGGTTGCCGTCTACTTCCTCTTCCGGACCATCTGAATGCGCTTTTCCTGCGCGGCCCGCACCGATGTCGGCGTGGTTCGCTCCGGCAACGAGGATACCTACCTGATGGCCAACGACCGCGGCCTGTTCATCGTCGCAGACGGGATGGGTGGCCACGCGGCAGGTGAAGTCGCCAGCGACATGGCGACGCGGATCATCGCCGAGCAATTCCATCCGGCCCGCGGCATGAGCGACGACGAGCTGATGTCACAGCTGGTCGCGGCGATCCGGTCTGCCAACGACGCAATCTTCCGCCGCACCCTGTCGGAGCACGACAAACGCGGCATGGGGACGACGGCGACTGTTCTCGACCTGCTCCCGCGCCGGTACATGATCGGACAGGTCGGCGATTCGCGGGCGTATCTCCTGCGGGGCGGGGTCCTCTCCCAGCTCACCAAGGACCACAGCTACGTCCAGGAGCAGGTCGACGCCGGCCGCCTTACGCCCGAAGAGGCGCGGGTCCACCCGTACGCCAACGTGATCACCCGGTGCGTCGGCTCGAGCAGCGATGTGATCCCGGACCTCTACCTCGGCACCCTCGAGGCGGACGATCTTCTCCTCCTCGCATCGGACGGCCTGACCGGCATGCTCGACGACGAGGATGTCCGGCAGATCCTGAGCGGGAGCCGTGACCTGGAAGAGATCGTCGACGCCTTGATCGCCGGCGCGAATCACCGCGGCGGGCTCGACAATGTCACGGTGATTCTCGTCCGGATCGAAGAGGTCGCTCCGCCGACTGGCGAAGTGCCCGCAATGCGCGGCTGACCGTTCGGTCGCCGCGCTGAATCAGATCGCCAACAGCTCGTCGATCGAGGCGATTTCGCGCGGTTCGCTGGTGAAGACGCGCAGCCGTCGCGCGCTCCGATAGAGCTCACCGGCGATCCGCGGGAGACCGAGTGCTCCGGCGCGACCGGCATCGGTCAGGCGCTCGACGGCGCCGCTTCTCGTCATCAAGGGCAGGTCGACGCTCAGCATCGATTCCCGCTCCGGGAAATCGATCAGCACGCCGTACGGGGGCAGGCCGAGCGCCACGGCGCCCCGCTGCTCCACCTCCCGCAGCCGCTTGTGATCGCGCCAGAGCGGATCGGTCGCCACGCGATCGGGGACGTCGCTCGCGGCGAGATCGATCGCCCGCTTGTACAGGCGGCGCTGGTGGAGAGCGGCGGTGAGTGCGGTCGGGTCTTCGCGGCTCATCACCACATCGATTTCGGCGTCGGTGAATCGCTCCACGTCCGCAAGATCGAGCACTCCCCGCGCGACGGTCGCTTCCACGGCGCGCCGGAACATGCAGGTGGCGGAGCGCACGGCGTGATGCCAGTAGACATTGCGGTACATCTGGTACTTCGCGAAGAGGACGGTCTCGAGCGCGCTGACCCCTTTCTCATGCACGCCCATTTCTCCGGACCCGTCGGCGTGACGGACAAGAGTGAGTGATGCCAGCAGGCGATCGACGTCGACCGTCCCGTACGGGACGCCACACATGCGGGCGTCGCGGCTGAGATAGTCGATCTTGTCGAGATCGAGCGACCCCGACACCAGCCCCGCGAGTGGCGAATTGCTGGTCCCCTGAATCAGCCCGGCGATCCGCTCGATGAGCTGGTCGCCTCCGATGGAACGGAGCAGGTCGCCGAGCGCCCCTTCCGCGAGGCGTCGCGCGCCGATCGCTTCGTGGTCGCCGAGGTCGGATTCCTCGAGCGCATGCGAGTAGGGATAATGTCCCAGATCGTGGAGCAGCGCGGCAAGTCGCACCGCGAGGCATTCGTCATCATCGAGTCCCGCGAGCTCTCCGCGCTCGCCGAGGATGGCCAACGCCCTGCGGGCGAGATGATAGGCACCGAGGGCGTGTTCGAACCGTGAGTGCGTGGCGCCGGGATAGACGAGGAATGCGTGTCCCAGCTGCCGGACGTACCGCAGCCGCTGCATCGCCGGGGTATCGATGGCGGCTGCAGCGGCGGGTTCGAGGCGGATGTTTTCCCAGAGCGGGTCGCGGATGATTTCGTCGACTGGCACGCTGCGCGACGGCTAGACCGTCTCCGGTTCGAGGCGCCACTGCGCGTCACTGCGCCACAGGGCGGAGAGAATCAGCTCGCGCATCCACATGAACTCCTGCGGGAGCCGGTCGTAGAGCTTCTCGAAGAGTTCGCGGTGGCCGAGCAATTCCGCTTTCCACTGCTCCCGGTCGACTGTCATCAGTCGCAGGAACGCCTCCTTGGGAAAATCGAGGCCGTCCCAGCGAATATCCTCGTAGCGTGGCATCCAGCCGATCGGGCTCTCGATTCCCGAGGACCGGCCGCGCACCCGCCCGACGACCCACTCGAGCACGCGCATGTTCTGCCCGTACCCTGGCCAGATGAACTTGCCGTTCTCGTCCTTGCGGAACCAGTTGACGCAGAAGATGCGCGGCGGATCGTTGAGTCCGCGTCCCATCTGCAGCCAATGGTTGAAGTAGTCTCCCATGTGATAGCCGCAGAAGGGCAGCATCGCGAAGGGATCGCGGCGCACATGGCCGACGGCGCCGGCTGCGGCGGCGGTGGTCTCGGAGCCGATCGTCGCGCCGAGATAGACGCCGAAGCTCCAGTTGAACGCCTGGTAGACGAGCGGCACCGTGCTGGCGCGCCGGCCGCCAAAGACGAACGCGCTGATCGGCACGCCGGCCGGATCTTCCCACGCCGGATCGATCGACGGGCACTGCGATGCCGCGGCGGTGAAGCGGGCGTTGGGATGCGCCGCCGTCGTCTTGCTCTCGGGGGTCCACGGATTGCCGCGCCAATCGGTCAGCCGCGCCGGTGGCTCCTTGGTGAGCCCTTCCCACCAGACATCGCCGTCCTCGGTGAGCGCCACGTTGGTAAAGATGGCGTTCTTCGCCATCGTGGCCATTGCATTGGGATTGGTGTCGTTCGACGTCCCCGGCGCGACGCCGAAGTATCCCGCCTCGGGGTTGATCGCGCGCAACCGCCCATCGGGGCCGGGGCGGATCCACGCAATGTCATCGCCGACGGTCGTGACGCTCCACCCGTCGTAGCCCTTGGGCGGGATCAGCATCGCGAGATTGGTCTTGCCGCACGCGCTCGGAAACCCGGCCGCGAGATAGGTCTTTTCGCCGGTCGGGCTCTTGACACCGAGAATCAGCGTGTGCTCTGCCATCCATCCTTCGTCACGCCCCATCACCGAGGCGATGCGAAGCGCGAAACATTTCTTGCCGAGCAGCGCGTTGCCGCCGTATCCCGATCCGAACGACCAGATCTGCCGCTCCTCGGGGAAGTGCACGATGTACTTCTGCTTCGCGTTGCACGGCCAGCGGACATCGGCTTCCCCCGCCTCGAGCGGTTTGCCGACCGAGTGCACGCAGGGGACGAACTCGCCGTCGCCGAGCGCGTCGAGCACGGCGCGCCCCATCCGCGTCATGATGCGCATGTTGGCCACCACATACGGTGAGTCGGAGAGCTCCACCCCGATGTGCGAGAGCGGCGAACCGATCGGGCCCATCGAGAACGGGATCACGTACATGGTGCGGCCGCGCATGGACCCGTCGAACAGTCCGCGCAGCGTCTCATGCATCTCGCGGGGATCGACCCAGTTGTTGGTCGGTCCGGCATCCTGCTTCCGATGGCTGCAGATGAAGGTCCGGTCTTCGACGCGGGCCACATCTTCAGGGTCGGAGCACGCGAGATAGGAATTGGGCCGCTTCTTCTCGTCCAGCCGCACCATCATTCCGGTTTCCACCATCTCACCGCACAGTCGGTTGTACTCCGCCTCCGACCCGTCGCACCAATGAATGTGATCGGGCTGCGTCAGCGCGGCCGTGTCATTGACCCAGGCAACGAGGCGAGGGTGTCGCACCCACTGCGGTGCGGCGGACTTGTGCGGCGATGTGGCGGTCATCAAAGCTCCAGAGCGTCCGGTACCGGGCTAGCGGCGACCGGTAATGGTCAGGGTGGCGGGGTAATGATAGAGATCTGTCACCGTCTGCCGGTCCCGGTCGCTGATCCCGTCGAACATCGGATTGGAATACATCACATCACCGACGTCGGGCGAGTGCACGAGGAGACCGATCGCATGGCCGAGCTCATGCGTCATCGTGATGCTGTAGCAGGCCGGGATCCCGGGAATCTCGTCGGCGACGACGGCGAACATGAAGATGTGAATCGGCAGCGTCAGGGTGTTGGCGTTGGTGTCGACATCGAGGTCGGTCTCGCCATCGCACTGGGGCGCCATCGACAGGATCCCCCCGCCGACGTCGGATGGTGCATTCCTGACGATGATGTCGGCGGTGGTCGAGTCGGCGACCAGCGTGGCGCGGAACTCCCCGTAGAGCGTCGCATTCTGCCACCGGGCAATCGCCGTCTCGACGTTGTCCCGGATCGGTGAATCCGATGCCACCCAGACTCGCACCGGCAGCATGCTCCGCGGCCAGTGGAAGGTGAGGGTGTCGCCGAATTCGACATCCCGGAATTCATAGATGTTCGTGACGGCGGGGGCGGCGATGTTGTTGCATCCGGCGAGCGCGAGCCCCACGGCGGCGAGGAGGAGCGGCGCGCGCATCAGAACCTCCGGCTGACGCCGACGAGCAGCGCCACGCGTTGCACCGCCTGCGCGATGCCGAAGTCCCGTGCCTGCAGCACCTCGGTGGTGAAGTTGTGGGTATCGACGCGCCCGGTGACCGTGAGATTCATCGTCGCGGTGAGAGGGTGGGTCAGCAGCAGGCCCCCCGCGACGATCCACCGGTGCGTGCCGTCGTCCTGGAAGATTCCCTGGCGCTCGGAGGGGAGATAGAAGATCATCCCGCCGCCTGCCTGCCAGTGCAGCTCGCCGCGAATCGGCCCTTCGATCAGGAGCTCGGTCGTTGCAGTCCCGACCGACGCCAGCTGGTCGTGAATCGAATCGCCGTCGGTCACGTTGAGCGCCGACCGGGAATAGCTCGCCTCCACCGTTGCCCGGTACGGACCCTTCCCGGTCGGGATCGAGAACGCCGCCGTGATGGTGGGTGCCAAGGCGGGGCGAAGCCTGGTATTGAGGATGTCGTCGACGATGATCGACGAGCTGGAGGTGACCCCCGCCGACAGACGACCGGTCGCCTGGGCGGATAACGGTGCCGCGGCCAGGATCCCGAGCGAACCGATCACGAAACGCATCCAGCCAAGATGGCGGCAAACCAGCCATCGCGTCAAATCAGCTGACCAGACTCCGCAGCAGGTCGAGCATGCGCCGGTCGTTGGTCGTCTCGTCATCGCCCTTCGGCGTTTCGAGGACCTTGGGAATGCTTGCAAAGCGCGAGTCGTTCATCAGGCGCCGGAACGGCTCCACTCCCAGCGACCCCTCACCGATCAGCTCGTGCCGGTCGCGGTGCGAGGCGAACGGCGTCTTCGAATCGTTCAGGTGGATGCAGCCGAGGAGCTCGAGCCCCAGGATTCGATCCCAGGTCTCCCACACCCCGTCATAGTCGTTCACCAGGTCGTACCCAGCGCTGTACAGGTGGCAGGTATCGGCGCAGAAGCCGACGCGGTCCCGGACGTCCTCACCCACCAGGTCCCGCAGGGTCCGTAATTCCTCGAAGGAGCGGCCGAGCGCGGTGCCGGTTCCGGCGGTCACCTCCATCAGAAGCTTCACCTGACCGGGGACCTTCCTGAGCGATTCGGTGATCCCGGCGGCGTTTCGTTCGAGGCCGGCGTCCCGGTCATCGAGGAAGTTGCCGGGGTGGGAAACGATGGCATTAAGGCCAAGGGCCTCAGATCGGGACAGTTCACCTTGAAACGCTACCGTCGACTTTTCGCGCAGCGCCTGATCAGGTGACGCCAGATTGATCAGGTACGAATCGTGCGACACAATCGCGACAAGTTCATGTTCGTCCCTGGCGCGCCCGAATGCCGTAGCGATCTCGGCGGTGATGACCGGTTCCCGCCACATGTTGGGCGTCTTGGTGAAAATCTGGATCGCCGTCGCCCCGATCGCGCGCCCGCGCCCGGGCGCGGTCGGCGGTCCACCGGCGGTGGAGACGTGGGCACCGAGATATTCCTGCTGGCGGTTTCCCGAGGTGGCGTTCTTTTGCAGGCGAGGCTCCGTGGCTGAAGTCGGTCGTTTCATCGAATCTCCATCGGCGTCGCCCCGTCCGACCATGAAGAATCGGGGGGTCCGCCCGTTGGTCGTGTTCTTTGGCGATCACGCCGCCCGCCCTGACGGTCTCGAGCGGGACCTGCTTCACGCCGGTTTCCAGGTCGCGGAGGCCGACGATATCGATCATCTCCCGGCGCGTCCGTCGCTGGTGGTAGCCACCTGCCGCACCCTTGCCGGCGATCGCCACCACCTGAATGAAGCGTTCACCTCGGCCCGCGCAACGGGCGCACAGGTTGTCGTCCTCATCGGCGAAGGCGAACCGGAGGACCTGATTCGTGCCGCCGAAGCCGGCGCAGACGAATCGATGCTCATGCCGATCGAAGCTCCGCTCCTGGTCACCCGGCTGCGCGCTCGCCTGGTGGCACCACGCGCGGCACTCAACGGCCCCAGCGGCAACGACCTCAAGCTCTTCGAAGTGCTGCAGGACGTCGCTACCGAGCTGCACCGTGACGACATGCTCCACGCCCTGGTTCGATCGCTCGGCGCAGCGCTCGACGTCCGGTCGGTGTCGTGTCTGTTGCATGCCGAGGGAAGTCCCACCGGCAGGCTGCTCGCGGCAACCGACGCTCCGAAGGTACGTGATATCGACGTCGAACTCGACAAGTGGCCGGCTGCCGTCGCAGCGCTGTCGAGCGGTGAAACAGTCTTCATGCGCGACGTCCCGGGCACCCCGGTGACCGACGCTGGCGGCACCAAAGCCGGTGGACCACCGGCGGAATACGAGACGGCCGCGGCACTGCCGTTGTCGCCACAGGGGCGGCCGATCGGGACCATCGTCCTGCGCACGCGCCGCGGTGAAACTGCGCTGAATCCCGGCGCGTTGGCGTTCGCCGAACTCGCTGTGGGTGCCACGGCACGGCTCCTCGATGCCGACGACCGCCGCGGCGCCATCTCGCGCCGGCAATCGCTCGCGTCGCTGGTCGACCCGCTCACGGGATGCGCCACGCTCGACGCGCTCGACCGGAAGATCCGCGAGGAATTCGAGCGGGCGCGCCGTTACGACGTCACCTTCGCACTCGTCCTCCTCGATGTCGACGGGATGCGGGTGATCAACGAACGACTCGGCCGGGATGGCGGGCACCGCGTTCTTGCCGATCTGGGGAGGCTGCTGCAGCGCGAACTTCGCGCTCCCGACTTCGTGGCGCGATATGGCGGCGAGGAGTTTCTCCTCCTCCTGCCTGAAACCGATCTCGAAGGTGCGCGCCTGACCGTCACGCGGATCCGCGAGAAGCTCGGTCCCGCTGGTCTGGGCGAACTACATCTCGGCGTCCGGTGCCACCTCACTGCGGGCATCGTGACCTATCCGCACGCCGGGGTGCACAAGCCCGAAGATCTCTTCTCGCTGGTCGAACAGGCGTTGCTGCGGGGGAAGGAACAGGACGTCGAGCGGATCGGCAGCGCGGCGTAATCAGTTCCGGCTCTTGAGCCACGCGATCGGATCGAGTGCAATCTGGTTGTCGCCACGAATTTCGAAGTAGAGATGCGGCCGCTTGAGCGCTGAATTCTGTCCTCCCACCGTGCCGACCACCGCGCCGCGTGCTACCTGCTCTCCCTCCTTCACGTTGGTCCCCTGCAGCTGGAAGTAGAGCGAGTAATACCCGTTGCCATGCTGGAGCACCACGCCGAGGCCGTAGGTCGAGAGGCGCTGCACCCGTACGACCTTTCCCGCGGCAACGGCCTTGACGGGTGTCCCGGCCGGTGCCGCGATGCCGATGCCGGTCCAGCGCACCACGCCGCCGTCCTTGAGCGTATCCGGCCCGAAGTTGATCACGATGTCGCCTTCCACCGGCCAATCGAGCTTGCCGATGTCGCTCGTCGACATACCGCTGGTCGCCGTCGGCGCGTTGACGGTCTCCGGCCGCGCGGCACGAATCCCCGCGTTGGCGCGTTCATTCTTCTCGAGCGTCGCGAGCAGGTCGGTGATCGTCGCCTCGTCGCGCTGCGCGGCCGTCAGTTTCTGCTTCGTCTGCTGCGACGATCGCTGCAGGTCGGTGAGTTGCGCCTGGCGGTCCTGCGCCAGCTTGTCGTAGTGGTCCATCTCGGTCTGGCGTTCCTGCCGGCTCTCATCGAGCTGTGACTTGACGCCGAGCAACCGGTCACGCTCCCGCTGGACGTTCTGGTTGAGTCGTGTCACGTCGTCGACCAGCGCGCGATCCTGCCGCGAGGTGAGGTAGAGATACTTGTAGCGCGTCAGCAGGTCGCCGAACGACTCCGCCGTCAGCAGCACCTGGAAGGTGTAGAGCGGGCCGCGGCGATAGATGTCGGCGAGCCGGCGCTGGAGCACCGCCTTGCGATCGGTGAGGTTGTCCTGCGCGAGCGTCAGTTCCGCGGAGGACCGGTCGAGTTCCGATCCGAGGCCGCTGATCTGGTGTTCGATCTCGTTGACCAGCCGGTTGGTGGCGTCGCGCTGACGCTCGAGGTTTCGCAGCGCCGCTCCGACGTCGCTCACTTCCCCCTGCAACTGAAGCTGCTGGCGTTCGAGCGTGACCCGCTCCTGGCGGATTTCGTCGAGGCGTTTGCGCGATTGCGCGAGATCAGGCTGCTGTGCCCACGCCGGGAGAGCGACGAAGACGAGGGAGGCAAGGGCAACAACCAGCGTCGACGTCCGCCGCTGCCACCGGGGCGCGAACGCCGCCGGCGCCGCGGGAATCACACCTTCCTCAGGTGGCGACCGACCGATACCAGCGAGCCACCGAAGCCGAGCAGGACGCCAAAGATGACGAGCAGGATGACCTCGCCCGGCCCGAAGAACGACAGGCCGACGCCAAGCCCCATGCGCTGCGCCTTGAAGAGGGCGAAGACGCTGGCGCAGAGGAGGGTCGCCACCACGCCGCCGAGGAATCCCTTGATCGCGCCCTCAAGGAGGAACGGGCCGCGAATGAACCAGTCGGTGGCGCCGACCAGCCGCATGATGCTGATCTCGCGGGCGCGCTGCAGGACCGTGATCCGGATGGTCACACCGGTGATGACGATCGACACCAGCGCAAAGGCGAAGCCGATGGCCAGGCCGATCAGTCCTGCGATGTTGCGCAGCGAGTCGAGGCGTTTCACCCAGTCCTGCCCGTAACGCACGTCGTCGACGAAATCGAACCCCTGCATCCGCTCCGCGACCGCTGCGGCGTGGGTTGCGTCGCGGTCCTCGGGCTTCAGGGTGAGCTCGATCGACGGCGGCAGCGGATTGGTCTCGAGGTCCTTGTACGCCTCCTGGAACTCGGTCAGTTCCCGCCGCGCGCGCGCGAGAGCGCTGTCTTCGGAGACGTATTGCACACCGAGGATTTCCGGAAACGCGGCAATGTCCGACATCGCGGCGCTGATCTGCTGGCTCGGCGTATCACGCTTGATGAACGCGACGACCTGCACCCGCTCGGCGACCTGCCGCATCGCGCTGCGCAGGTTGAGTGCGACCAGGCCGAAGAGTCCGGTCACGAAGAGGGCGAAGGCGATCATGATCACCGACAGCGCCGACAGTGTGCGGGTGCGCGTGAACGACTGCAGCGCTTCGCGGGTGACGAGATTCACCACTGCTCCGTGGCGTCGGCGTCGGAATCAAAGACGAGGCGGCCGTCGCGCATCTCCAGCGTCCGCTTCCCGGCGTGCCGTACCAGATCGAGATCGTGCGTCGCCATGACGACGACGGTACCCGACGTGTTGATATCGCAGAGAAGCTGGAAGACGCCGCGGGTCGCCCGCTCGTCGAGATTGCCGGTCGGTTCATCCGCGAGGAGGATCGGCGGATCATTCACCAGCGCCCGCGCGATGGCAACGCGTTGCTGCTCGCCGCCGGAGAGTTCGCGGGGCAGCGCTTCGAGCTTGGACGAGAGACCGACCTGTTCGAGGACGCGGTTGACGCGCGCCGGGATGATGTCGGGGCGCGCGCCGGTGACTTCGAGCGCGAACGCCACATTCTCGGCGGCGGTGCGGTCCTCCAGCAACCGGAAATCCTGGAACACCACGCCAAGCCGGCGCCGCAGCCTCGGAACCTCGTCGCGCTTGAGCGAACCGATGCCGAATCCGGACACACGGACATCGCCCGACGTCGGCCGCTCTTCGGCGAACATCAACTTGAGCACGGTCGTCTTGCCGGCGCCGGAATGCCCCGTCAGGAAGACGAATTCGCCGCGACCGACATGAAAGGACACTTCGCCGAGCGCCGAGTCGGTGCCGGTGGGATACTGTTTGGTGACCTTCGTGAATCGGATCACTTCAGCGCGTCCGCCAGGTCCTTGAGCAGATCTTCAGTGTCCTCGCATCCGCAGGAGAGCCGGAGAAATCCGTCGGGAATGCCCAGGCTCGCGCGGTCCTCGGCGCTGAGCGCCTTGTGCGACGTCAGACGCGGCTCGCTGATCAGCGATTCGACGCCGGCCAGCGACGGCGCGTGGGTGATCACCTTGAGCCGCTGCAGGAATCGGTGCGCCGCCGGCGCGCCGCCTTTCAGCACCAGCCCGACCAGTCCGCCGTACCCGTCGAAGAGTCTCGCCGCGATGGCATGATCCGGATGCGCACGGAGCCCGGGATAGTGCACCGCTGCGAATTCCGGCCGCGAAGCCGCCCACTTGGCGATCGCCATCGCATTGGTGTTGGCCCGCTCCACGCGCAGCGGCATCGTCTTGAGTCCGCGCGAGACGAGCCACGCCGCATGCGGGTCGATCGACGGGCCCCACGCCCGCATCAGCCGGGTGACTTCGTCGATGATCGACGCCGATGCGGCCACGGCGCCGGCGATCACGTCGCTGTGCCCGTTGAGATACTTGGTGGCGCTGGTGATGACGATGTCGGCGCCGTGCTCGATCGGGCGGAAGTTGACCGGTGACGCAAAGGTGGAATCGACGATCAATGCGATCCCGTGCTCGCGCGCCAGCTTGGAGAGCGCCGGAACGTTGACCACCCGCATCACGGGATTGGTGAGCGCCTCGACGAAAATCGCGCGAGTGTTCTTGCGGATCGCCTTGCGCCACGCCCGTGGTTGATCGGGATCGACGTAGGTGATGCTGATGCCGTGCCGGATGAACTCATTGTCGAACAGGACGCGGGTCCCGCCGTAGATCCACAAGGCAGAGACCAGATGATCTCCCGGCCGCAGCACCGCGAGATGCCCCAGTGCCGTCGCCGCCATCCCGCTCGCCACGAAGATGGCGCGTTCGGCGCCCTCGAGGAGCGCGTACTTGGTGGCGAGCTCGACCTGGTTGGGATTGTTGCCGTAGCGGGTGTAGAGGACTTCGTCGTCGCTGCCGAGCGGATTGCGAAAGGTCGCGCTCTGGTAGATCGGGAGGACGGCGGGACTCCAGTCGTCGCCACGGCGCGGCTTGCCGTGAATCGAGATCGTGGACAACCCGTGTCGGCGGGTCATGCGACGGCTCCAATGGCGAAAGTTTCGTCGGGGTACGAGACGACGCAGCGATGCTGCGTGAGACCACGCAACGCATCAGCGGCGCGGCTCACCGGCCAGTCGAGGGCGTCCGCCACGGGGTTGATCGGGGCGCGGCCGATCCGGTCGAGCGCACCGAACGCCGTCCGCCAATCGTCGGGTGCCGCACCGAGGAGGCGCGGCTGCACCGCGTTGACGAGAATCGCGACCACGAGCAGATCGTACCGTGACAGCGCCTGTTCGATCGCGTCGGCGTGGTGCTCCTGCACGCCGCGCAGCACCAGCCGCGGCACGCCCTGATCGAGCGTCGCGACCAGCAGCTTGGCAACCACCTCGTCGGCGCAGGAGAAATCGACCAGCCCGACCTCGGAAAAGTCGAGTTCGGCGTCGTCGTCGCCGGTGTCGCGCAGGACGGTGAGCACGCGGTGACGCACCGCGGCACCGGTGGGGCGGGTCACCAGGTCGCGATACGGCGTCGACACCGCTTCGCGTAGCACGATATCGAGACGGATGATCGTGCTCATGCCGCCGGATCCTTGCCGGGGATGACGATCGTCACCTGTGATCCCGGAAACCATGGCAAGTTTTCCATGCGCGGCAATTCGTCGTCCCAGCCAGGGACGATCGCCACCCGTGCCGTGCCGCTGCGGACCGAGATCTTTCCTTCCCAGCGGGCGAGATAGCGCTTGATCCCAGCGAAACCCTGGCCACGACCGGGATCGCGGAAGCGCGAGACGCCATGAATCAGCGCAGTCTCAATCGCCTGGGCGTCGCCCCAGCGGTCGCCGAAGCGACGGCTCTGCGTCGCATCGAGCGAGCGGCGGAAGCCGATCCCTGCGTCACTCACGGCGATCACGGCCACCTTTCGCCCGCCGAGCCGGCGGCGATATACGTAGACATGCACCGCGACCCATCCCGCGGTGCCGGCGTGTTCGACGATATTCTGGCACGCCTCCGACAGCGATTGCCCGAATCCACCGACGACGCTCGGCTCGAGTTCCAGTTCGTGCTTGAGAATCTGCGTTGCATGTTCCGTCAGACGCCCGACGATCTCCATCACGTCGGCGACGTTCCGAATGATCGTCAGCGGCAGCAGGATGTCGCTAGTCTCGTCCACCCGACGGCGCGGCACCTTGCCGTGCACCTGAAAGAGCTTTTCGGCGTCGCGGAGCACGCCGGCCTTCGCCCAGTACGACGCCACGCCATCGGCGGCGGGAAGCGCCAGCTCCGGCGTCGGGGCGCCAAGCTCGGCGAGCGCCTGTCCCAATGTCAGCAGCGCCACGAATCCCGCCGGCGACGCCCACTCTGTTGCATGAGCATCGACCAGGATCCGCTCTTCGGGAGGCCACGGCCCGAGACCGGCCGCGAGCTGATCGACGGAGAGATGATCGAGATGCTGTGGAACCGGAACGACGCGGGTCACGCTGGCACCAGTTCGCCGCGAAGGTGGCGTCCCAGTCCACCTGCACCGCGGAACGAGACGCTGCGCGCCGCAGCGCGATTCGCCGCATCCAGCGCGTCGGCGATGGCATCACCCGCGACAAGCCGGGCACAGCACGTGGCGCCGAAGACATCGCCGCAGCCGGTGGGATCTCCCGGGTCGACCGCCGGTGGCGCCACGATCGCGGTGCGGAGAATCGCTTCGCGCGGCGGGATGTCGCGCGGCGAGCCGTGGAGGACGTCGAGCCGCTCGAAACCGGGGCGAGCGACATAGGCCACGCCGCGCGGACCGAGCGTCACGTTCAACAGCGAGACCCCCGCGGCGATCGCATCGGAAGCAATCGACAACGGGTCGGGGCCGAGCTGGAGCATCTCGTCTTCGTTCAGCTGCACCATATCAAAATGCGCGAACCACGCCGGTGCATTCGGCAGCGGCTGCAGCCGCCGAATTCCGTCCGGGTGCATGCCGAGAAAGAGCGAGTGAAGGTCGGCGTAGATCGGTCCGCGGAATCCGTGACGGAGCGCCTCTGCGGTGCCGAGGCACATCTCGAATCCGGAGATGAAATTGAGGTAGAGGGCATCGAGATCGTGAACCAGCGGCCCGAGCTCAGGCCAGGTCCACCCCGGCACCCCTCCCGACATCCGTTCGCAGCGCCGTTCGGCCGATTGATACCAGAGCGTCACCCGGTTGTTCGCCACCGGGACTTCGATGCAGCGTGCGGTCGGCGCGAGACGCTCCAGCGTGCCGAGGAATTCGGCGGCGCGCGGCGCCAGGTCGCGGCCGACCTTGACCAGCGGGACCATCTCCCAGTCGGGCGGCAGCGCCGCGTCCATCCCGGCGAGCGCGTACGCGATTCCGCCCCACTCCTCGGCGACCGCTCCGGACGGGTCGCGACCGTGGATCTCATCCCAGACGAGCGAACCGAGCACGCCGATGCGTGGCATCAGACGGCCCCGCTCGCCCGCTGATCGAGGAACGCCCGCGCCGCCCCGTACACGCCGGCGAGGCCGGCGAGCGCGCCGGGAACGATGGTGCATGCCGCAACCGCCGACGGGAACGCGCGCGCGGCGACTTCGCGTCGGAGCGGCTCGAAAAGCTGAGCGTGCGCATGGGTCACGCCGCCCAGGATCACGACCACGTCGGGGTTGAAGATGTTGAGGAGGTTCGCCACGCCGATTCCAAGATACCGTGCCGTGTCGTCCGCCACCTGCTGGGCGAGTGGGTCACCTGCTGCGGCCGCATGGTAGACGAGCTCGGCGGTGATCGCGGTGAGGTCGCCGCTGGCCATCTCGCGCAGCGCACTTGGCGCGCTCCCCTGCAGCCGCTCGCGCGCCCGGCGCGCGATGTTCTTGCCCGACGCGAAGACTTCGAGGCAGCCGTGCTGGCCGCAGCCACACCTGGGGCCGTTGAAGTCGATCACCATGTGACCGAACTCGCCGGCGGCGTCCGACGCTCCATGATACAGCACGCCGTCGAGCACCAGCGCGCCGCCGATGCCGGTGCCGAGGGTGAGGCCGATCACCTGTTTTCCATGCTTCGCGGCGCCGACCCACGTCTCGGCGTGCACGGCGCAGTTGGCGTCGTTCTCGATCGCGGTTGCCATCCCGGTGCCGCGCGCCAGTTCGTCGCGCAGCGGGAGGTTGGTCCAGCCGAGGTTCGGGGTGACGAGGACGATCCCGCGTGAGACATCGAGCGGACCGGGCGCACCGGCGCCGACGCCGAGGATCTCCGCGGACTGATCGGCCTTCCGCACCGCGGCGGTCGCCTCGGCGGTCATCTCGACGAGATCGGCGATCACCGCGGCGGAACCGCGCTCCGGCCGCGTCGGGCGGGAACGATCGCCCACCACGCGTGAGCCATCGACCGCGACCGCGCCGACGACACAATTGGTCCCGCCGATATCGATCCCGATGATCCACTGCATCAGCGGATCCGTTCCATGCTTGCCTCGGAGAGATCTGTAGTTGCCGGGAGCTGCGCGCCGGTGAGAACAGCATCGTAGATGGCCAGAAGCTGCGGCGCCAGCCGGTCGCCATCAAACCGGCGCGCGTGGGCCGCGCCGTCGCGCCGCATCGCAGTGGCAACGCTGGAATTGCCAAGGATCGAGGCGATCGTCTCTGCCCACGCCGCGGGGTTCTCAGGATCGGCATATCGGGCGGCGCTTCCACCGGCTTCGTGCAGGTGCCCGCCGGCCGCGGCGATCACCGGGATCCCCGCACTCTGCCCCTCCACGATCGGCATCCCGAATCCCTCGATTCGCGACGGATACAATGCGATCGCGGCAGATTGTACGAGCGCCGGAAGATCTTCCGCCGAAACTGTCGTGAGAATCCGGACCCGCCGATCGAGCCCAGCTGCCGCGATCGCACGGCGCAACGCGGGGCCTTCGCCGCCGTCGCGGCCCACCAGGATCAGCGGGAGGGTGGCGGTGGGCGGCAGCAGCGCCATCGCGGCGACGAGGACCGCGTGGTTCTTCCGGGCTTCCAGCGTGCCCACACTGAGCAGGTATTCCGACGGCAGCCCGTAGCGCGCGAGCGCGGCCTCACGCTCCGGCGCCGGGATCGGCGCCGCAAAGGCCGGATTGCGCGCCGGCGGGACGACGGCGATCCGCGACGGATCGATCTCGTAGCGATCGATCAGTTCCTGCCGGGTCCTGGCGCTCACGGCAACGACCGCCGTGGCGTGGCGCGCGCTCCACCGATACCGCCAGCGATAGCTCCAGCGATCGGCGATCGGGAACCATCCCGGATGCGCCTCATAGATAAGGTCGTGAAAGGTCACGACCGACCGGATCCCGGTGGCTGGCAGGTCGCGGGGGATCTCATGGCTGAGGCCGTGGTAGAGATCGATCGCGTCGGTTGCCGCGTCGCGCCCAAGATCGAAGGTGCGCCAGATCGCGCGAACGCCGAAGCGCTGCCAACGCCGCGGCGGCAGATGGAGTTCGGCGCCAAGTGTTTCGGGGAGCGCCGCGAACTCGGGCCGGGGTGTCCGCGGCGAATAGAGATGCATCGGGAGGGCAGGGTTGGCGCGTCGCAGGCCGGCGAGGACGCCGCGCGAATAGCTTCCCAAGCCGGTGCGGTTGCGCAGGGCGCGGACCGCGTCGAACCCGATCCGCGGTGCAGTCACGGCGCTAGTCGACCTGAAGCACGGCCAGGAACGCCTCCTGCGGAATCTCCACGCTGCCGACCTGCTTCATCCGCTTCTTTCCTTCCTTCTGCTTTTCCAGGAGCTTGCGCTTCCGGGTGATGTCGCCGCCGTAGCACTTGGCGAGGACGTCCTTCCGCAGCGCCGAAATCGACTCGCGAGCGATCACCTTGTTGCCGATCGCCGCCTGGATCGCCACCGCGAAAAGCTGCCGCGGAATCAGTTCCTTCAGTTTCTCCGCGATCTTGCGTCCCCACTCGTACGCCTTGTCGCGATGGATGATCACGCTGAAGGCGTCGATCGGGTCGCCGTTGAGAAGCATGTCGAGCTTCACCAGCGGCGATTCGCGGAACCCCGCCAGCTCGTAGTCGAGCGACGCGTAGCCGCGGGAAATCGATTTCAGCTTGTCGTAGAAATCGAGGACGATCTCGCCCAAGGGGAAGTCGAAGGTGAATTCGACGCGCGAGGCGTCGAGATAGGTCATGCCGAGATAGTCGCCGCGCCGCTCCTGCCCCAGGCTCATGATCCCGCCGATGTACTCCGACGGCGCCATGATCCGCGCACGGACGTATGGCTCCTCGATCCGCGTGATGTTGGCGGGGTCGGGAAGGGCACTGGGATTCTCCACCAGCATCATCTCGCCGTCGGTGCGGAAGACGTGGTATTCCACCGTCGGGACCGTGGTGATCAGCGACAGCGAGAACTCGCGCTCCAGCCGCTCCTGGACGATTTCGAGGTGGAGCAGGCCGAGGAATCCGCAGCGGAAGCCGAAGCCGAGCGCGGTGGATGATTCCGGCTCGTATTGGAGGGATGCGTCGTTGAGTCGCAATTTCTCCAGAGCGTCGCGAAGGTCTTCGTACTGCGCGGCGTCGGTCGGATAGACGCCGGCGAAGACCATCGACTTGACCTCCCGATATCCCGGGAGGAGTTCGCCGGCAGGCTGCGCCGCGTCAAAGACGGTATCGCCGACACGCGCGTCGCGCACGTCGCGAAGATTGGCGATGACATAGCCGACTTCGCCGGCGGCGAGCTGGTCGGTGCGGCGCTGCCCGAGCGTGAGCACTCCGACTTCGTCGACCTCGTAGACATCACCCGGATGTGCACCGAACGCGACCTGCATGCCGGGGCGCAGCGTGCCGTCGACGACGCGCACGCTGGGGATCACGCCCCGGTAGCGGTCATAGTACGAGTCGAAGATCAACGCGCGAAGCGGCGCACTGGCGGTTCCGCGCGGTGCGGGGACGCGGGCGACGATCGCTTCGAGGAGTTCGGGAACGCCGGTCCCGTCCTTCGCCGACACCGCGAGGATCTCCTCGCGCTTGGCACCGATCAGGTCGATGATCTCCTTGGCGCGCCGCTCCGGCTCGGCGCCGGGGAGATCGATCTTGTTGAGGACCGGGATGATCTCGAGCCCGGCATCGAGCGCCAGGAAGAGGTTCGACAGCGTCTGTGCCTGGATCCCCTGCGACGCGTCGACCACGAGGATCGCGCCTTCGCATGCCGCGAGCGATCGCGACACTTCGTAGGTGAAGTCGACGTGCCCCGGCGTGTCGATGAGGTTGAGCTCGTACTCGACGCCGTCGCGCGCGGTGTAACCCATCCGCACGGCGTTGAGCTTGATGGTGATCCCGCGCTCGCGCTCGAGGTCCATCGTGTCGAGGAGCTGTTCCCGCATGTCGCGCTTCGCCACGGTGCCGGTGATCTCGATCAGCCGGTCGGCAAGGGTCGACTTGCCGTGATCGATATGCGCCACAATACAGAAGTTTCGAACGCGTGCCTGATCCATGCGCAAATATAGAAGCGGCCCGGACTATATTCTCGCCCCAATGACACCGGGCCGCCGCGGTCTTTCACCCCAGGTCGGGATGCTGTTCGTCGTCCTCTTCTGGGCCGGCAACTTCACCGCGGCCAAGATCGCCTTCACCCAGCTCGATCCGCTCGCCTTCACCGCCCTGCGGTTCCTCATCGCCTCGACGGTCTTCTGGATGGTTGTCCGGGTGGTGGAAGGGCCGGCACCGCTGCCGCGCGGAGCGTTCTGGCAGCTCGTCTGCCTCGGCGTGATCGGCAACACCATCTATCAGATCTGCTTCATGGAAGGGCTCCAGCGCACCTCGGCGATCAAGAGCTCGCTGATCATCGCCGGGATGCCGGCGCTGGTGACGATGACCGCCGGGGTGCTGGGGATCGAACGAGTCACCACCAAGCAGCGGATTGCGGTCCTGGTGGCGACGGCCGGTGTGGTGGCAGTGGTCCTCGGCCGCGGCGGGTCGCTCGACCATGGCTTCGGCACCGGCGAGGAGCTGCTCCTCGGCGCGGTGGTGATGTGGACGGCGTACACCCTGATGCTGCGGCGGTGGAACCTGGCGATGTCGCCGCTGCGACTGACCGCGTGGACGATGTACACCGGGACGCCGGGGCTGGTCATTGTCGGGATTCCCGCGATCCGCCATACGCCGTGGCTGCATATCGGGGCCGCGCCGTGGGCGGGACTGTTCTACTCGTCGCTACTGTCGCTGGTGGCGGCGTACACCTTCTGGAACCGCGGCGTGGCGATGCTCGGCGCGGCGCGCACTGTAGTATTCAATACCATAGTACCGCTGGTGGCGACGGTGATCGCGATCGTGATGCTCGGCGAGCGGCCGGGGTGGATCCATGTGGTGGGCGGGGCGCTGATCGTGGGCGGGGTGCTGCTGACCGGCGGGGCGGTGCCGCCGGAGGGGTGAGACAACGTGCTAGGGCTGGAGCGCTTCCACCCGCGCCATCGCCCGCCGCAGATGCGGGATCACGATGCTCCCCCCCACCACCAAGCCCACCGAAAAGATCTCGAGGAACTCCTCCCTCGTGACGCCTTCTTCATGACACCGGATCACGTGATACGTGATGCAGTCGTCGCAGCGCAACACCAGGCTCGACACCAGCCCCAGCATCTCCTTCGTCTTCGTGCCGAGCGCGCCCGGTTCGTAGGCGCGATGGTCGAGCGCAAAGAACCGGTTGATGGTGAGATTCCCCGCGCCGAGGATGATGTCGTTCATCTTCGAGCGGAAGGCGTTGAACTCCTCGATGGTACTCGTCTCGTCGCTCATGGCCGGCGGCTCACCGGCGGCGCGCGATGCTCGATCACCACCGTCTGGTAGCTCTGCGGGTTCCACTCCGGCTTGGTCGGCGAATTGGCGATCTCGATGCCGAGGTAGAAGGCGAGCTGCGCCACGCGCGACAATTTGCTCGTGTCGATCAGCTTCACTTCATCATCAGGACGATGATACTGCGGGTGCGTGCCATTGAAGAAGAAGAGGACCGGCACGCCGTTGCGGGCAAAGTTGAAATGATCCGACCGCGTGTAGAAGCTCTCCTCCGGCCAGATATCGTCCGACGCAATCAGGTGCAGCTCGGGATGCGCGGCGTCGACGCGCGCCAGCGTCTGCCCCATGTCCGAGTGCTCCTTCCCGATCACCACGATCGAATCGGGACTGTTCCGGCCGATCATGTCCATGTTGATGTCGGCGACGATATTCCCGAGCGGCACCGGCGGGTGCGCCACGAAGTACGCCGAGCCGAGTAACCCCTTCTCCTCACCCGAGACATTGAGGATGATGATCGAGCGGCGAGTGTGCCCCTTGAGGCTCGCCACCGCTTCGGCGATCGACAGCACACCGGTTGTCCCGGAGCCGTCATCGTCGGCGCCGTTGCAGATGCTGTCGGCCCCCTTCGCGCTGCACCCGCCGACGCCGTCACCGGCGCGGCCGACATGATCCATATGTCCGGAGAAGACGACGTACTCGTGCTTGAGCACCGAATCGGTTCCCGGGAAGACGGCCACCACATTCGGCGCGCTGTTGCGCGAGACCGTCTCGTCCTTGGCGATGATCGTGATTTCTTCCTGCGGCGGCACATCCATGATCACCGGCGTCGGCGACGCGCGCATCGCCGCGAAGTCGGGAAGGTTCTGCAGCTCCGCAATCAGCGAGTCGTGCGCCACGACGGTGAGGACGCCGGTCGTCGGCACCCCCTCGACGACCGGCCGCGGGTTTCCATCGCGCATCACCGCGGCGACGGTGGCGCGGAACGCCGCGGGATCGGTCGATTGAAAGATCACCAGTGCCGCGGGCCCCTTCTGTATGATGGCGCGAGTGACCTGCTGATTGTCGGCGGCGCGCGCTGGATTCTGGATGAACGCGACCAGCGTCCCGGCGAGATTGAGCGGAGCGATGTCGACCGCCGTGACCGCGCCCGAGATCAGCTTCGCCGGGCCAGTGATCGGCGTTGCGGTCATCGGTCCGGAGACCGTCGCCCAGGTGGTGAGCGGAAAGCGCTGCGTGTTGCCGCCGCCCGACACGATCAACGTCGATGTGGTCGGCTCCGGCCGCACCCGCCCCAGCGTGTAGCGCTGCAGGAAGGTGGCGCTGTCGCCAAGGGGGGTGAATCCCCACCGGCGATAATTGTCGGCGAGGTATCGCGCCGTGAGCTCCAGCCCGCGACTCGGCGTGTTCCGCCCCTCCATCGAGTCATCGGCGATCACCGAAATCCGTTGCAGCGCCTTCTCCGGCGTGATCAGCGCGCCGGCGGCGCGGATCTCGGCGTCGGTCGCGACGCTCCCGGGTGCTGGCTGCGGTACCGCGGCCGGACGATGCCCGCCGCACGCCGCGGCGGCGATCGTCACAAGGGCAAGTCCTGCGCATGATCGGAACATCGGTCCTCGATGCGAATGTCAGCAGCAAAGATACGCCGGGGCACTGGCGGGGAGCGGCATCGCACGGGGTGCGGGCGCGTTCGAGATTCGGCTACCTTCCCCGGCATGACGCCGCACGCTCTCCGTCCCGACCTACTCGATCCGGCCGAAGTCGCGAGACTCGGCGGCCTCGAAGTCGTGACCGACGGCATTGTCGAGGGGTTCCTCGCCGGACAGCATCGCTCGCCGCGACGCGGCTTCTCGGTCGAATTCGCGGAACACCGGCAATATCAGCCGGGTGACGAACCACGCTACGTCGACTGGAAGCTGCTGGCGCGCACCGACCGACTCTACGTCAAGCAATTCGAGGAAGAGACCAACCTTCGGGCGATGCTTGTCCTCGATGCGAGTGCATCAATGGGATGGAGTGGCGCGCCTGATCGATTGAGCAAGATCGAATACGCCACCCGGCTCGCCGCGGCGCTGTCGCTGGTGCTGGTGCGGCAGCGCGACGCCGCCGGGCTCATCACCTTCGATGCGTCGGTACGTTCCGTCACGCCGGCGCGAATCCGCAGCGGGCACTGGAGCCTGATCGCGCGGACGCTCGCCGATACGACGGCTGGCGCCGGCACGGCGGCAGAGCCGGCGCTGCGACAGGTGGTCGGCGCGCTGCGCCGTCGCGGCCTCGTGATCTTCATCTCCGATCTCCTCTTCGATCGTGACCTCGCCATCAAGGCGCTGCGCTATCTCCGTCATCGCGGGCACCAGGTGCTGGTGCTGCACATCGCCGATCCCGGTGAACTCGAACTTGCGCGCGGCACCGAGACCCGTTTTCGCGATCTCGAGTCGGACGCGAACGTGACCCTCGCGCCAACGGAATGGGCTGATGCATACCGGCAGACGGTACGCGGCGTGGTGCGCGCGTGGGGTGAGGCATGCCGCGCCTCCGGTGTTCGCTACGCACTGGTGACGACCGACACGCCCTTTGGTCCGGCGCTGAGCCGCGCGTTGCGGGCGTGATCTCCTTCACGCTGCCGTGGGCGCTCGCGGGACTCGTCGCTGCCGCGCTGCCGCTGTTGCTCCATCTGGTACAGCGCCACGACGTCCCGGAAGTGCGATTTCCCGCCGTGCGCTATCTCCAGGACGCCACGCAACATGAGCAGCGCCGACTGCAACTCCGGCACTGGCTCCTCCTCCTCGTCCGCACGCTGCTGATTCTCGCGCTGGTCCTCGCCGCCGCCGGGATGACGATGCGAAAGACGCGCCTCGGAACCCACGTGCCGAGCGCGCTGGTCCTCGTGGTGGACAATTCCGCGGCGAGTGCAGTGGTGGTCGACGGGCAATCGCAGCTCACCGCGCTGGTGCGCGCGGCATCAGGCGTGCTCGATCGTGCCCTTCCCGGTGATCGCGTCTGGCTCGTGGCCGCCGACGGCATCGCCCGGACCGGCACACCATCGCAACTGCGCCAGCACCTTGCCGCGCTGAAAACAGAAGCGGCGCGCCTCGATCTCGGCCGCGCCATCTCGACCGCGCGCGACCTGATCCGCAGTAGCGGACGCACCGGTGAAGTCGCCCTCGTCTCGCCGCTGCAGCGCACCGCGCTCGGTGTGGCGCGCGGAAGCGGGCCGGTGCTGGTGATCCGGCCGACCACATCGTCGCCGGCGAATCGCGGCGTGGTCCATCTCTCCGCCGGATCGCAGCCGTGGGACGCCGCCGGTGGCCACCTGACGCTCACTATAGTGTCCAATGATACAGCGGCATCGCCGGTGACTCTTGCGGTTGGCGGGCGCCCGCTCCGCGACGTACTCGTCATTCCCGGCACTCCCTCGGTGCAGCATGTCGGGACCCTTCCTGCCGGATGGAACGAGATCTCGGCGTCGCTACCACCGGACGAATTCCGCCTCGATGATCGGCTTGCAGTGCCGGTGCATGTGGTGCCGCCGGCGCTGGTGTCGTGGGACACGACCGACCGCTACGTCGACGCTGCGGCAACAGTCCTCGCCGCCGACGGACGGATCCGTCGCGGCAACGGGATTCATCTCGGCGATCCCGGCCCGGGGCGCGGCGTCGTGCTCCCCCCGGCTGACCCGGCGAGGATCGGCGCGATCAATCGCGCGCTCGCGGCGCGAGGCGTGCCGTGGCGATTCGGCGCGCTGATTGGCGCGGCGCAGCGGATCGATTCGTCGTCGTTCCTTCCCGCGCGGGACGCGGTCACGCGCCGCTACATGCTGCAGGCGACCGGCCCGTCGGCGGAGATCCTTGCGTCGGTCAATGGCGATCCGTGGGTCGTGCGCGGCGGCGGACTGGTGCTGGTGGGATCGCGTCTCGACCCGACCTGGACGGCGTTGCCGCTCTCGGCATCGTTCGTTCCGTTCATCGATGCGCTGCTCACCGGGGCGGCGGTCGGTGAACTCCAGATCCCTGACGGCATCGCCGGGGAGCCGGTCACCCTTCCCCCGCAGGTCACTGCCATCGCGCACAACGGCACTGTCGTCCGCGTCGCCGGTCGATGGGTGCCGCAGGAAACCGGCGTGTTCCATTTGCTCGGCGGTACGGATACCTTGGGCGCCGTCGCGATTCGACTCGACGCGCGAGAATCCGATCTCACGCGCGCCACCGATCGCGAGGTGCATGCCCTCTGGCCGGGCAGCACGATCGCGGGACTGCGGGATGGACCCGCGTTGGCATTCACCGCCGGGAGTCGCGCAGATCTGCGCGGCGCCCTGCTCTTGTTGGCGCTGTGCTGCGTCCTGGTCGAGACGGTACTGGCCGGCCGCGTTCGTAGACGAGACTGAATGACGCTGCGTCCCATCCTTGAAGCCTTTGACCGCTGTGCCACGGTTCGTGCGCTGGCGGAACGGATTCCTGCGCGCGGTCGCACCCTTCGTCTCGCCGGTTTGCCCGGTTCGAGCGGAGCGGTGCTCGCCACCTGGCTCGCCGGCGACACGCTTCGCGGCCGCCTCGTCACTGTCCTCGCCGCGACGCCCGCCGACGCCGAACGATGGTTCACCGATCTGCAGCATCTCGCCAGTGACGGCGTCGCGTTGTACCCGCAGCGCGAAGCACTTGGCGAGGACGAGCCGCACTTCGAAATCGCCGGCGAACGGGTCGAGACCATCGAGGCGCTCCTTCGCGGCGAACTCCGGATCCTCATCACGACGGCGCGAGCGAGTGCGGAGCGGACGGCGATTCCGTCGTCGCTGGAAGCGCTGCGATTGCAGATCGGCGTGGGAGCCGAGCTGCCGCTCCGCGACCTGATCGAATCGCTCGGTGCGATGGGCTACAATCGCGTTGCGGCAGTGACCGAAGTGGCGGAATTCTCGGTCCGCGGCGGGATCGTCGACATCTACGGATTCGGGATGTCGGCGCCGGCGCGGCTGGAATGGTGGGGCGACGCGGTCAGCTCGATCCGCGCGTTCGACCTCACCACGCAGCGCTCGGCGGCGGAGATGCAGGAGATCACGGTGCTCCCGATCCGGAGCAACGCCGATCGCGTCGTGACGATGGGAGGCCCGACGGCGCGGAAATCGCTGCTCGAGCTCCTTCCCACCGACACTCTGCTCCTCGAGGATGCCTCGCATCCCGACGAGGAAGAGGTCGACCGTGCGTGGCGCGAAGCGGAGCATCATCTCGAGATCGCGCGGCGCCTGGGCGAAGAGACGCCGCGGCGCGAGGAGCTGTTTGTCGATCCGTCAGAGTGGCGCCAGCGCGTGGCGGCCTTTGCCAGGCTGGTGCTCCGCGACGAGCCGGCCGACCTGCAGGTCGGCTTCTTCCCGCCGGAGAAGGTCGATCGTGACCTGAATCGCCTGCGCGCCATGCTGGGGCACGGCACGCCGACGCTGATCCTGTGCGACAATGAAGGGCAGCGTGAGCGGCTCGACGAGCTGCTCGAGGACAACGGCTTCCGGCCGGCGGGGACGACGCTCGTCGTCGGCGCCCTCGACGGCGGGTTCGTGATGCCGACGCTTCGCGTCCTCACCGATCACGAAATCTTCCGTCGCGCTCGCCGCCTGCGCCGGTCGCGACGATACCGGCAGGCAGCGCCGTCGACGGTGACGGGAACGCTGGCGCTCGGCGACTATGTGGTGCATCTCGAGCACGGTATCGGGATCTACCGCGGAATTGCCGCGATCACCGTCGAGGGCGGCGTGATCGAGGTCGCCGTACTGGAGTACGAGGGCGGCGACCGGCTGAACGTCCCGCTCTATCGTCTCGACCAGCTGGAGCGATATCGCGCCGCCGACGATGATGGCGATCATCCGCCGCCCAAGCTGCATCGGATCGGGGGGACACAGTGGCGCAAGGTGCGCGAACGGACCCGGCAGGCGATCCAGGCGATGGCGGCGGAGCTTCTCGATCTCTACGCGCGGCGAAAGTCGGTCGCGGGCTACGCCTTCCCGCCCGACACTCGCTGGCAGCGTGAACTCGAATCGTCGTTTCTCTACGAGGACACGCCGGACCAGCGCACCGCCTCCGAAGCGATCAAGCGTGACATGGAACGGCCGATGCCGATGGACCGGCTCCTTGTCGGCGACGTCGGCTATGGCAAGACCGAAGTCGCGGTGCGCGCCGCGTTCAAGGCGGTGGCGGGCGGCAAGCAGGTCGCGGTGCTCGTCCCGACCACGATTCTCGCCGAGCAGCATTTCCGCACCTTCGCCGACCGCCTCGCCGACTATCCGGTCAAGATCGAGGTCCTCTCACGCTTCCGCACGCTCAAGGAACAGAAGGAAACGGTCCGCAAGCTCGCCGTTGGTGAGCTCGACATCGTGATCGGCACGCACCGGATCCTTTCCAAGGACGTGATGTTCAAGGATCTCGGCCTGCTGATCGTCGACGAGGAGCATCGCTTCGGCGTGAAGCACAAGGAGCGGCTCAAGCAGCTGCGGCTGGCGGTCGACGTGCTGACCCTCACGGCTACGCCGATCCCGCGGACGCTGCATCTCTCGCTGGCGGGGCTCCGCGATCTCACCGTGATCGAAACGCCGCCGCGCGACCGCTCACCGATTCTGACCTTCGTCGAACCGTGGGACGACGGGCTGCTCGACGAAGCGATTGCGCGCGAACTCGACCGCGGCGGCCAGGTCTTCTTCGTCCACAACCGGATCGAGACGATTGCGACGATCGTGGCGCGAGCCAGGGCGCTGGCACCGCGCGCACGCGTGGCGCTCGGCCACGGCCAGATGCCGGCCGACGAACTCGAAGAGGTCATGCGGCGTTTCGTGGTGGGCGACGTCGACATCCTCGTGTCGACGATGATCGTCGAATCGGGACTCGACGTTCCCAACGCCAACACGATGATCGTGCACGATGCCCATCGATTCGGATTGGCACAGCTCTATCAACTGCGAGGTCGTGTCGGGCGGTCGCACCGCCGGGCGTTCTGTTACCTCGTGGTCCCCGACCTGATCGACCCGGCGGCGGAGGAACGGCTGAAGGTGCTGGAGCATCATACTGATCTCGGGGCCGGGTACCGGATCGCGCTCAAGGATCTCGAGTTGCGCGGAGCGGGGAACCTGCTCGGGTCGGAACAGTCCGGGCACGCCCAGGCGGTCGGGTTCGACCTCTACCTCCGCTGGCTGGAGGAGACGGTGACGGCGATGAAGGGGCGGGTCGAGGGTGAACTCCCCCCGCCGCCCGACGTGGTCTTCGATACCCCGGCGCACCTCCCGGACACGTATGTCCCGGATGACGCCACCAAGCTCGACCTCTACCGCCGACTGGCGCGGGCGTCGGCACCGGGCGACATTGATGACCTTCGTGCCGAGCTGCGCGATCGCTTCGGGACCCCTCCGGTCGAGGCCGACGCATTGCTCGACATGGGCCGGTTGCGGACGATGGGTGCTCGCCTGGGGCTGCAGCACGTTCTGGTGCGCG
The DNA here is from genome assembly GCA_036500345.1 of Gemmatimonadales bacterium. Taxonomy (NCBI): domain Bacteria; kingdom Pseudomonadati; phylum Gemmatimonadota; class Gemmatimonadia; order Gemmatimonadales; species Gemmatimonadales bacterium. The sequence goes on from DASYCE010000008.1 coordinate 77,604, forward strand.
GCGACGAAGCGCGGCTCACGTTCCGGCATGGAGCGGCCCCGCGCCTGGCTGGTTTGACCCAGGCGCTTGATGATGTCCAACTCGCCGCCGAGGTGCGGCGGACGGTGCCGCTGTCGCTCCGGCTGTTACGGCTGGGCGGCGAAGCGTTGGTGCCATCGCTGGTTCGAGCGCTGCGGCAGGTGGCGGCGTGAGCCGGCATTCATTCACACTCTTGGGGAGTCCGATGCGTCGTAACATGCTGTTGGCTGTGGGGCTGGCCGTCGCGGTTGGCGGGTGCGGGATGTTCTCGGCGCACTCCGATGTGGTCGAGCAGGCAGCCGGCCAGAAATTCACTTCGCAGCAGCTCGCCACCTTCCTCGATTCGGTGAAAGGACCGATCCGCCTCGACGCCCAGACCGGCAACCTGGTCACGGCGCTGTGGACCGACATGACGCTCTTCGGCCAGGCCGCCGCGGATAACAAGCTGACCACCGACTCGGCGTTCGTGGCCGAAGCGATGTGGCCGATGATCGCGCAGGCGACGGCGGCTCGCTGGATGGATACCGTGGTCACCCGGAAGGCGAAGATCACCGACGCCTCGATCGACAGCGCCTACAATGCCGATCAGGCGCGCGCAGTGCAGCACATTCTCATCACCGCCGATTCCAACGCGCCCAAGGCGGTGCACGACTCCGCCCGGAAGAGGATTGAGGGCATTCTCGCGCAGTTGAAGGGTGGGGCGTCGTTCAGCAAGCTGGCGTTCGAACAGACGCAGGATCCCGGCTCCAAGGCCGACAGCGGCTATTACCCGCCGCAGCCGCACGGCAAGTACGTGCCGGCGTTCGAGAAGGCGCTCTGGTCGCTCAAGCCCGGCGAGATGTCCGGCATCGTCACCACGGCGTACGGGTATCACATCCTGCGGCGTCCCACCGCGGCCGAATCGGCGCGCTGGTGGCGTGATTCGCTGAGCCGCTCGATGGCGACCAAGATCACCGAGCAGTATTTCAGCGACCTCAATACCAGTTACGCCGTCAAGCTCGACGCCAACGCGGTGCCGCGGATGCGCGGATCGCTCGACGATTTCGACGACCATGCGGACGACAAGTCCACGATCGCCTCGTACAAGGGCGGCGCCTTCACCACCGCCGACTTCGTCCACTGGATGCGGGCGCTCACCTCCGATCCGTTCCAGGGACAGGCGCAGCTGGGCCAGCTCAAGACGGCCCCCGACAGCGTCTTCCGCAAGTTTGCCCAGACGATGGTGCAGGAAGACCTGATGCTCAACGACGCCGTCAAGAACGGCATTCACCTGCAGCCGGCGGAATGGAAGGAGCTCGAGACCGGGTTCGCGGCCTCGATCGACACCATCAAGCAGGTACTGGGTCTCACGCCGCAGGTGCTCGACCCCAAGGCCTCCACGTCGGCTCGCGAAAAGGCGGCGCAGGAGAGGGTCGATCAGTTCTTTGTCGACATGGCGACGCAGAAGCAACAGCCGCACCCGCTCCCCGGCGTGCTCGCGGCGACCTTGCGCGCACGCAACAAGACGAAGTTCAACGCGGTCGCGATGGAACACGCCCTCGACCTGTCGCGCAGCAAGCGGGCGGCCGATTCGCTCAAGTCGGCGGGGCAGCAGCCGGCCGCAGCACCTCCGGCCGGGATGAAGCCGGCGCCCAGCGGACCGCCGATCCCCGGCGGTGACACCGGCACGAACGGAGCGGCAAAGAAGCCGTGAGCCGATTCCTCCGGGTCCGCGCAGCCGCGACCGCGCTGCTCTGCTCGATCGCCGTAACGTCGGCGCGGGCCCAGGGGGCAACCGCCCCCGACACGACCACGGTCGATCATATCGTGGCAGTGGTTGGAACCCATGCGATTCTTTCGAGTGAACTACTCGAAGAGGTGTACGCGCGGGCGAGCGGCGGCACGGACCGCATTCCGCAGCCCACGCAGGATTCGGCGGGATATCACAAGGCGCTGCGACGCTACATCGACACCCTGGTGAACTTCCAGCTGCTGCGCCAGGAAGCCGAAGCCGACACCACCATCAAGGTGACCGATCAGGAGGTCCAGGACGCGGCCGACCAGATCGTCAACAACGCGCGGAAGCAGTTCAAGACCGAAGCAGAATTCCGCGACCAGCTCAAGGCGATCGGTTTCACCAATTCCGACGAGTGGCGCGCGTCGCTGCTCGACCGCCAGCGCGGTACGATCGAGGTGAGCCGCTTCCGGTCGCAGCTCGCCGATGAAGGAAAGATCAAGTCGCTGACGCCGACGGAGAAGGAGATGCGCGCCTACTACGATGCGCACGTCGCCGAGCTCCCGCCGTCGCCCGAAACCATTTCGTTCAAGCAGATCGTCGTGGCGCCGCGGCCGACCCCCGAGGCGAAGGCGCGCGCGAAGGCGCTGGCCGATTCGCTGGTGGTGGAGCTGCGCAAGGGCGCCGACTTCGCGGCGACCGCGCGACGGTTTTCGATGGACGAGAAGAGTCGTGCCGATGGCGGCAACCTCGACTGGTTTGCCCACGGCGTCATGGTGCCGGCGTTCGAAGCCGCCGCGTTCTCGCTTCCCGTCGGCACCATCTCCGATCCGGTGGAGAGTCCGTTCGGTTACCACATCATCCAGGTGCAGCGGAAGCAGCCGGGTGAAGTGCAGGCGCGGCACATCCTGATCATGCCAGTCATCGATTCTGCCGGTGCCCGCGCCGCGCGCGACACGGCGGGCGCGATTGCCGCCGCACTCGCGAAGGGCGCCTCCTTCGACTCACTCCAGCACACCTATCACGACAACGCCGAGGACAAGGAGATCGACGACTATCCGATCCCGGCGATGCAACAGGACCCCGCGGGGAAGCCATATCTCCCGGCGATCGCCGGTCTCGACAGCGGCCAGGTCAGCAAGGTCTTCGAGCTTCCGGCGGCCGGAACGCCGCTGCGAAGCAAGTGGGCGGTGCTGCTGGTGCTGAAGCGCCGGGCGCAGGGACAGCGATCGTACGACGATCTCAAGGACCAGCTCCGCAAGCTGCTCGGCACGATGCTGGGCGAGCAGGACTATCTCACGCAGCTTCGCAACAAGACCTACGTGGACATCCGAGAGCCGTGACGCGGCGTGCCCGGCTCGCGATCACGTTGGGCGATCCGCGAGGCATCGGGCCGGAAATTACTGCTGCAGTCCTTGCCTCCGGTGTCGACGCCGATATCACCGTGATCGGCGCGCGCGAACAGCTCGGCCAGATCGAAGGCGTGACCCCGATTGCCACCGGAAGCTGGCGGCCGGGCGACCGCATCGCCCGGAACACCGCCGTCGAAGCGGGACTGATCGCCGGCCGGGCGATCGAACAGGCCGCGCGCCTCGCGCTGGCCGGCGAGGTCGACGCAATCGTCACCGCCCCCATTGAAAAACACGCCGTGCATCTCGCCGGATTCCCGTTTCCCGGGCATACCGAATGGCTCGCCCATCTTGCCGGCGGGTGCGATGTCGCGATGATGCTCGCGAGCGACCGGTTGCGGGTCGTGCTCGTCACCACGCACGTGGCGCTGCGCGACGTGCCGCTGCTGCTCACCACCGACAGGATTGTCCGGGTCGGTGCGGTGACCCGCACGGCGCTGCAACGCTGGTTCGGAATCGCCGAGCCGCGGCTCGCCGTCTGCGCCCTCAATCCGCACGCCGGAGAGCAGGGTCTGTTCGGCGATGAGGAGCAGCGGATCCTCGCGCCGGCGGTCGAACGCCTCGGCGCTCATGGTCCGCTTCCCGCCGATACCGTGTTCGTGCGCGCGATGCGCGGTGATTTCGACGTGGTCCTGGCGCCCTACCACGATGTCGGAATGACCGCCATCAAGGTGGCGTCGTTCGGGCACGGCGTGAACGTGACACTTGGGCTTCCGTTCGTGCGGACTTCCCCCGACCACGGCACGGCGATCGATATTGCCGGCACCGGACGCGCTGATACCGGCAGCATGCGCGCCGCCGTGGATCTTGCCCTCGACCTTGCCACCCGGAGCCGTGCGGCATGAGCCTGCGCGTGTCGATCCTGATCCCGGTGTACAACGAAGCCCGGACCCTCGAACGCCTGATCGACAGGGTCCGCGAAGTCGACCTCGACAAGGAGATTGTCTGCGTCGACGACGCCTCCGGCGACGGCAGTGCCGCGATTCTCGACGGGCTGCTGGAGGAAGGGAAGATCGATCAGGTGCTCCGCCATCGCGTGAATCGCGGCAAGGGCGCTGCGATCCGCACCGCGATCGACGCTGCCACCGGTGACGTCATCGTGGTGCAGGATGCCGATCTGGAATACGACCCGCGCGAAATCCCGGGACTTCTCGGGCCGATCGTCGCCGGGAACGCCGACGCCGTCTTCGGGTCGCGCTTCCTCGGCGGCCCGCACCGCGTCCTCTACTTCTGGCACTCCGTCGGCAACTCGATGCTCACGCTGATGTCGAACATGTTCACCGACCTGAACCTGACCGACATGGAAACCTGCTACAAGCTGGTGCGCGCGCCGTTGATGAAGAAGCTGATCTTCACCACCGATCGCTTCGGCTTCGAACCGGAAATCACGGCCCGGCTCGCGCAGGCGCGCGCGCGAATCTGGGAGCTGCCGATCTCGTACTCCGGCCGCACCTACGAGGAGGGGAAGAAGATCGGCTGGAAGGACGGGATCGCGGCGTTCTGGCACATCTTCCGCTTCAATGTCCTCCCCCCGCGAAACGACGTCGTGCGGCACAGGGACCGCGATCAGTATCTCGAGGGTCCATTCAAGCGGAAAGGCGAGTAGGTCACTCCGCCCCGTCGGGCGCGGGCGGACCCGGCACGTCGCGGACCACGACGGTCTGCACCCGCCGGCCGTCCATCGCGACGATCTCGAACCGGTGATTGCCGATGGTGACGCTGTCGCCATTGGCCGGCAGGCGCCCCAGCTGTCCGAAGAGGTAGCCGCCGATCGTGGTGTAGTCGGTGTCGTCGAGCTCGGCCTGGAATCGCGCATTGAAATCGCTGACCGGGAGTGCTCCGGGAATGCGCGTCGCGCCATCGCTGGTCACGCGCGACATCTGCCGCACCGGATCATGCTCGTCGTAGATCTCGCCGACGATTTCTTCCAGCAGGTCTTCCATCGTCACCAGTCCGGCGGTCCCGCCGTACTCGTCGAGGACCACGGCGAGATGACTCTTCAGCCGCTTCATGTCCGCCAGCACATCCTCGACCTCGCGTGTGCCGGGAACGAAGAGCGGTTCGCGCAGGATCGTGCCGACCATCGCCGACGGCGTGTCCCGCAGTGCGCGCAGGATGTCCTTCGCGTGCACCACGCCGACGATCTCGTCGAGTGAATCGCGATAGACGGGATAGCGGGACCGGCCGGCACGGGCGACGACATCGGCGGCGTCGGCCACCGTCATGTCGGCTTCGATCGTCACCATTTCGGTCCGGGGCGTCATCACTTCTTCGGCGCTCTTCTCGCTGAATTCAAAGACCCCTTCGAGCAGCCGCGCGTCGCTCGCTTCGAGTGCGCCCGATTCTCCCGAATGTTCCACCAGCAACCGGATCTCCTCGGGGGAGTGGAGCGGTTCGCGCTCCGAGAGCGGCTGGAGTCCCAGCAGCAGGACAAGCCGGTTGGCCGACCGGCGCAGCAACGCGATCGGATAGTGCATCACCCAGGCGAAGCCGAGGAGCGGTGGCGCGAGCCAGCATGCCACCAGTTCGGCGTGCAGCAGCGCGATCGCCTTCGGCACCAGTTCTCCGAGGAGAATGTGCAGCACGGTGATCAGGGTGAACGCCACCGCGACCGCGACGCCGTGTGTGGCGATCTTCGCGGCCGCGGGCGGCAGGGCCGCGAAGAAGGTCGCGAACATCCGTGCCACGGCTGGTTCGCCGACGGAACCCAGGCCGAGGGACGCCAGCGTGATCCCCAGCTGGGTGGCGGAGATCACGCGGTCGAGGGATTGGACCGCCCGGAGCGCCAGCGTAGCTTTGCGATTACCGCCGCCCGCCATCTCTTCGAGGCGGGTCTTTCGCGCAGAGACCAGCGCGAACTCCGCGGCGACGAAGAAGGCATTCGCCACGACGAGTGCGAGGACGACGATGACGCCGAAGCCGGTGGACATGGCCCAGAAGGTTAGCAGCCCGAGTCCGATCCCGCGCAAGATCGCGATCGTCCTTGCGCTGACCGCGGCGTTCACCGTGGTCGAGATCGCCGGCTCGTTGATGAGCAACTCGCTCACGCTGCTCGCCGACGCCTCGCACATGGGGACCGACGTCGCGGCGCTCGCCCTGGCACTCGTCGGTGCCCGCATCGCCCAGCGGCGCGAAGGCCCCGCGCAGCACTTCGGCAACCTCCGCTGGGAAGTGCTCGCCGCGATGATGAACGGCCTGGCGCTGTTCGTGATCGGCATCCTGATCACCGTCGAAGCCATCGATCGCTTCGGACACCCGCGCGCCATCAACGCCGTCCTCTTCGGCGGCGTCGCCGCAGCGGGGCTGCTCGTCAACCTCCTCTCGCTGCGCGTGCTGCACGGCCATCACGAAGAGAACCTCAACGCGCGCGGTGCCTACCTCCACATTCTTGGCGACGTCCTCGGATCCGTCGGCGCGATCGTCGGCGCGATCGTGATCCACTACACCGGGTGGACGCGCGTCGATCCGATCATCTCGGTGCTCGTCTCGGTCATCATCCTCCGCAGCGCCTGGCGGCTGGTCCGGACCAGCGGGCTGATTCTCCTCGACCGGGTTCCCGACCACCTCCAGCCGGCGCGCGTCGAGGCGGCGATGATGGCAGTCCAGGGCGTCACGCGCGTGCACGACCTGCACGTCTGGACCGTCGCCAGCGGGCTCATCGCGATGAGCGCCCACGCGGTGGCACCCGACCTCGACGCCCACCCGGCGATCCTGCGCCGCCTCGAACAGGCGATGGGAGGGATGGGGATCCGGCACGTCACGATCCAGCTCGAAACCGGTGACGAATGTGTCGGGGAACTGTGCGGCGATGATGACGGTTCTGCCGACACGCTCATGCTGGATCACGGGCACGGGCACAGCCACACGCACGGGCACCCCCACGGTCACGTCCATTAGCGGCTTGCCGCGGGGGTAGGCGGGGTCTATATATGCGCCCCGGTCCCGAGGGGTATCGCGCCCGAAGGACCGGGGCGTTGACACAAAACGAACTGAGAACACATTGCCGATCCGCAACATCGCCATCATCGCCCACGTCGATCACGGCAAGACGACGCTGGTTGATCAGATGCTTCGCCAGGCAGGCGCCTTCCGTGCCAATCAGCACGTGGAGGAGCGGGTCATGGATTCCAACCCGCTCGAGCGCGAGCGGGGCATCACCATTCTCGCCAAGAACACCTCGGTGCAATGGGGCGGGACCAAGATCAACATCGTCGATACGCCGGGTCACGCCGATTTCGGCGGTGAAGTCGAACGGATTCTCCGGATGGTCGATGGGGTGCTGATCCTGGTCGATGCCGCCGAAGGTCCGATGCCGCAGACGCGCTTCGTCACCCGCAAGGCACTCGCCCTCGGGCTCCAGCCGATCGTCGCGATCAACAAGATCGACCGCGGCGACGCCGAGCCGCTCCGGGTGCACGACGAAGTGCTGAGCCTCTTCCTCGACCTCGAAGCGACCGACAAGCAGCTCGAATGCCCGTTCCTCTACACCTCGAGCCGGGCCGGTACCGCGACCCTCGAACTCGACCATCCGGGAACCAACCTCGAGCCGCTCTTCCAGGCGATTCTCGACACCGTCCCGGCGCCGACCGGCGATCCTGAAAAGCCGTTCCAGATGCTGGTGTCGACCCTCGACTTCTCGAGCTTCCTCGGGCGCATCGCGATCGGGCGGATCGAGCGGGGCCGTCTCGCCGCTGGCGACCAGGTGACCCTCCTTCCGATGGGCGCCCCGGGGATGGTCAGCGCCGAAGAGCCTGGCGTCGAACGTGGGCGTGTTACCAAGCTCTACACCTTCGACGGACTCCACCGCGTCGAGACGGCGTCGGTCGACGCCGGCGATATCGTCGCCCTCTCGGGATTCGAAACGATCGAGATCGGGAAGACCTTCACGGCTCCCGACTATCCCGAGCGGCTCGAAGGGATCGCGGTCGAGGAACCGACGATTTCGGTTGATTTCATCGTCAACAATTCGCCGTTCGCCGGACGCGAGGGGAAGTACGTCACCTCCCGGCAGCTGCGGGACCGCCTCTTCAAGGAACTCGAGCGCAACGTGGCGCTCCGGGTCGAAGAGACCGATTCCCCCGACACCCACACCGTCTCGGGACGCGGCGAGCTTCACCTCGGCATCCTGATGGAGACGATGCGGCGCGAAGGCTACGAATTCCAGGTGTCGCGTCCCCGGGTGATTCTGCGCGAAGGCGAGAACGGCGAGCGGCTCGAGCCGTACGAGGAACTCACGATCGACGTCGCCGAGTCGTTCATGGGCGTGGTGATGGAGAAACTCGGTCCGCGGCGTTCGGAAATGCTGGAGATGCGGAATCCGGGTCAGGGAATGGTGCGGATCACCTTCAAGATTCCGGCACGTGGCCTGTTCGGGTACCGGTCGGAGTTCCTGACCGACTCGCGCGGCACCGGGATCATGCACCACCGCTTCCTCGAATACGGGCCGTGGGCTGGGCCGTTGAGCGGCAGGAAGCGCGGGGTGATGATTGCTGACCGCGAGGCGCCGGTGGTGGCGTTTGCACTGGGGAACCTGCAGGAGCGGGCGCAGATGTTCGTCGCTCCGGGTGAACAGGTGTACGAGGGGATGATCGTGGGTGAGAGTGCCCGTCCCGGCGACATGGACGTCAATGTCGGGAAGGAAAAGAAACTCACCAACATGCGGACCACGGCGTCCGACGATCACATCCTCCTCGAACCACCGCGGGAGATCACCCTGGAGTACGCGCTGGAGTACATCGAAGAGGACGAACTGATCGAGGTTACGCCCGAAAATATCCGGCTCCGCAAGCGGGTGTTGCAGGCGACCGAACGGAAGAAGGCCCAGCGTGCGGCGAACCGGGTCGCCGACGCATCTTGACTTGCAGGCCCGACCGCTCCTTTTTGCCGCCGGTCGGAGGTTGATCCGTCAACAGCAGGCTCAGTTCGGAACCGCGGAGGTTACCATGTCGGCGTGGGAGGCGTCTCTCGAAGGAATTCCGCAATCGGTGATGCGGGGGCGCTTCGACGAGGACGAAGAGGAGGAGAAGTTCGAGGGCGGAGGCTTCGACTTCGACGAGGACGATGAAGACCTCGACGAAGACGATGAAGAAGGTTTCGACGACGAAGATGACGATTTCGAGGACGAGGAGTTCGAAGGGGGAGACTTCTCCTTCGATGAGGAAAGCGAAGAGGAGTAGCCGGTCCGTCCCCTCCCGCAATGAGAAACGCCCCGCTGATCCGCCGGCGGGGCGTTCGCATTCATCAACTGCCCTGATTCACCCGGCAATCTCTCCCGCGTCGAGCAACCGCCCTGCGATCCGGTCGGCCACGGCCGGGTCATCATACGCTCCGCTAGCGACCTTCTGCGCGATCGTCTGGAGCGCCGCGGGCGACAATTCGCCGGTGGGGATGGTGGCGTCGGAAATTCCGGCGGCGGCAGGAGAGAGCTCGACCTGATCGGTGGGGGCCGTATCGCTCGCGGGGCGGTCGCCGTCGCGCGGCGCACCGACGCGGTTGCCGTGCGCCGTCCCCTGGGCGCGCTGCGGATCGGGCTGTGGGACGCTCCCTGAGACCACCGGATCGATCGCCATCCGAACTCCTCCGCGCGCGGGTCGGGGTAGAGAATACCCGATTCACCAGCACCATTCCACCGCGCTCTTTATCGGCCAGCGCGGCAGAAGTGTGAGTCTACCCCCGCCGGTCGATCAGCGTCGGTCCCGGCGCACCCCAGCGGCTGCCATATCCTCGGACGATGGCGTTGAGCTGCTCGCTGGCGCGCTTCATCTCGACTGTCACCCGTCCCGCTTCGCCGGTCATCTGCTCGGCCAGGTTCTGCGCCGCTGCGGCGGCCATCGCCCGTTCGCGCTCGAGTTCGGCAAAGAGCGACACGGCGTGCTGGTCGGGACGCGGTGTCGCGGTATCGGACTGCACCGCGGCGCGAATCGACAGGAGCTGGACCTCGCGTGCCGAGATATCCGCAAAGACTCCCTCGGCCTCGGCGGTGAAGATCTCCAGCAGGCCGGCATCCTCCATCCGGAGCACCGCGCGCTGCGCCTCGACGATGTGCCGGTAGCGCGCCAGGTCGGCGATCTGCGCCGCGAGGAGCGCGGCCGCGTCGTCGGCGGACGGCTGGTTCATACCGGGTGGCCGAGGACCTGTTCTGCCGCTCCCTGCCACGCCTCGTGCAGTTCGGTGACGATCTTGGTGACGGCGTCGAGACGGCCGAGATCGGGGTGGGCGTGCACGCCGGCGAATTCGCCGAGCATCCAGCTGTAGAGGTTCGCCAGGCCGCCCGCGAGTTCGCCGCCCGCATCGTGATTGAGCGACACCTGCAGTTCGCGGACGATCTCTTCGGCGCGGAAGAGCCGCTCGCCGCGCTGCTCGATTTCGCCGCGCTCGAGATGCCGGCGCGCCTGCCGGAGGAGGACCAGCAGGTGCGAGTAGAGCAGCACGACGCGCTGGGCCGGCTGCATCGCCAGCACTTCCATCTCACGATACCGACTCGGCTGGGAGTAGCTCATCGATCACCCGCCCAGTGCGCTGGAGTTGCCGCTCGAACTGGTCGACGAGGTCGACGGCGACGTGAATGCGAGGAGCGACTGCGCCTGCCCCTTGAGATTGGCGATCGCCGTTTCCATCGCGGAGTACTGCGCCACCAGCGCGGCACGGCGCCCGGCGAGGCGGGTATCGATGTCTGCCACCTGCTGCACCAGCCGGTCGTTCTGTGCGCTCAGCGCGGCGACGTGCTGGTCGAGCAGGCCGCTTCCCTGATTGACATAGGTATCGAGGAGCCGTTTCACGGCCGTCGCGGTTCCGACGTCGAGGGTGATGCTGCCGAGATCGCCGGTGGTTGCGCCGGCGTATCGAATCGTCAGACCGGCGGCTGCGGTATCAGTGTTCCCCACCAGGGTGCTTCCGGAACCGGTCGCTGCAAAGCCGCCGATCGTCCCCTGGACGTCGGTGCCGACTGCCGATGCGGTGGGACCCCACGCTTCCGACGCTCCGTCGCCGACGCCGTCGACCGCCACCGTGAAGCCGGCGTAGCTGGCGGCGTTCTGCGACGTCAGGACGATGTCGTTCCCGGAGGAGCTGACATCGATCCCCAGGCCGGCACCAGTGATCGCCGATTGCAGGGCGGTCACGATATCGCTGGTCGTCATCCCCGTCGTGAGCGCGAGCTGCACGCTCTTCCCGGACTGCTTGTCGGTCAGTGTCATCGTGTCGGGCGTGGCACCGGCGTCGTAGGTGCCGCTGAATCCGCTGGTCGACAGCGTTGCAGCCGTCGCCGGGGCGGTGATGTTCACGTCCCAGCTGCCGCTGCTCGTGGCGCTGCCGCTCGAGACGAATGACACGGCCGGGTTGTCGGCAGTGCGCGTCTCGCCGAAGAGCGCCTGGAGATCGCTGTATCGCGCCTGGAAGAGCGACGCGAACGTGGTCGAATTGAACGAGATCGTTCCGTCGGCGTTGAGCGAGAGCCCCGCCTTCCCGGCGGTGGCGAGGTCGCTGGCCGCGCCGGCAACGGTCTGCAGCAGCTCGTCGGGGAGCTGTCCCCGGATGCCGCGCACCAGCGAATCACCGTACAGCGCCGGGACGGTCCCGTCGGATCCGATCGTTCCCTGCTGCTGCACGAACCCGACGACATTGTTGTAGGCCGTGACGAACGATTGCATCGCCGTGGCGGCCGCGGACTCGTCCCGCGTCACCGTCAGCTGCGTCGTCGCGGTGGAATCTGCCGCGGTGAGATTGAGCGTCACCCCTTCGATCGCGTCGCTCACGGTATTGCTGCTGCGGGTGAACGCGATGTTGTCGATCGAAAAGCTCGCATCGGCGCCGGTGACCAGGAACGCCGAGGCGAGCTTGGTGCCGGCGCTGTTGATGAACCCGAACGACTGCAGGACCGTCCCGCTGGAGTCCGCGAGGGTGGCGCCAGCCGCACCGGTATTGTCGCTGGTGAGCACCAGCCGGTTGTCGGTCGGCGAGACCGAGAGGATCGACGCGGTCACGCCGCTCGGCGTCGTCCCGCTGTCGAGCGCGTTGATCGCATCGCGGATCGACGACAGCGAGTCGGTCGTCGCGACGGTCACGCTCTTGCCGTTCACGGTGAAGGTGCCGCTCACGCCGAGCGCCGCCGTGGTGCTCGATCGCGTGGTGCTGCTCAGCTTTTCCGCCGCGGCCAGCTTCGAGACCTGGATCTGATAGGTCGCCGGCGATGCCTCCGCCGTGGTCGTGGCGCTCACCACCGCTCGCGAGCCCGCCAGCACCGTCAGGTTCGTCGTGGTCGCGTCGAACGAGGTGCCGTCCTGCAGCGCTCCGGCGGCGTCATCGAGCGCACCGAGGAGGGTGCGATAGCTCGACAGCGCAGTCTGCTGGTTCTTGAGGGCGGTTTCCTGCGTTTCCATGGTCGCGGCAGGCTGGCGTTCCTGCGCGATGATCGCGTCGATCAGGCTCGACGTATCGATGCCGGAGATCAGTCCACTGATGGAGGTGAGAGGAGTGGTCATCGTCGGGCACCGTCTTCGAAGTGGTGGGGGACCGCGGCTGCGGCCCCCGCACCGGGTATCACTCCGCCGGAATTAGCGGAGCAGCGTCAGTACCTGCGCTGCCGACTGGTTGGCCTGCGAAATCATCGCCATGCCAGCCTGCTGCAGGATGTTGAACTTCGTGAACGCCGTCGTTTCCTGCGCCATGTTGGCGTCGCGGATCGTCGACTCGGCGGCGGTGGTGTTCTGCTGGATCGTGTCGACGTTGGTCTGCGCGTAGCTGATCCGGCTCTCGGCGGCGCCGATCGCGCCGATCGCCGAGTTGACGTGGTCGGTCGCGGAGTCGATCGCCGTGAGTGCTGCCTGGGCGTTCGCCGCGGTGGTCACGTTCGAGGTGCTGATACCAAGAGTCGACAGCGTCAGGTCGACCGAGCTCAGAGAGATCAGGTCGGAGCTGGCGTAGTGACCGCTGGAGCTCACCATGAAGTTGCCGCCGCTGCCGGCATTGATCGTCAGCGCGCCGATGGCGGTGTCACGGACGTACCCGGAATCGGTGTTCACCTTGACCCCGAACTCCGAGAAGTTGAGCGTCTGCGCACCGGCCACATCGGCCACCGTCTGCGACACGCCACCCTTGGTCATCGTGATCGTGTGGTTCGTGGTGTCGGCCGTCAGCGCGTAGGTGCCCGCGGCATTTCCCGTGAAGGTCGTGCCGCTCGACGGAACGCCGGTGACCGAGAACAGCGCGCTCGACGTGTTGAGCGACGCACCGAACGAACCGTCGATCAGGTTGCTCCCCTGATACTGGGTCGTCGCGGTGATGCGGGTGATTTCCTGCAGCAGCTGCTGGAACTCCGCATCGAGCTTGTCGCGCTGGGATCCGATCGTGTCCGAGTTGGATTCCGTCGCGAGCTCCTTGAGGCGGTCAAGGATGGTGGAGATGGTGTTGGTGGCGCCGTCGGCGATCTGCAGCATCGAGTTCGCCTGCGAGGCGTTGCGGGAGGCGGCAGAAAGGCTCTGCGCCTGCCCACGGAGCTTGTTGGCGATCGCGAGGCCTGCCGCGTCATCTCCCGAGCTGTTGATGCGGAAACCGGACGACAGGCGGGCAATTTCCTTGTTCATGTTCATGCCCGACGCGGTCGTGTTCAACAGCGCGATATTCGCCCCAAGATTGGTCTGGATACTCGACATGCGGTGTTCCTCCCTAAACGTGGACCCGGGGCGTCCGTGCCCCGGCGATGCGACCCGATATGGTCGCTCCGCCCGTTATCGGTTGAGGAACCCCGACCATGAGTGGCCGGGGGGAGGGGTCAGGCTGGCTGCAGGAGGGTGGGGAGATCGAACGGCACCGCGGTCCGGCCGACTGCATCGGTGCGAATGAACTGATGGCCGGCGCGGCTCACCGGATCGATGATCACCGGCGCCTGGAGATTCGCCGTCGCTGTTTCATCCTGCGCCGGCAGCGTGACGATCGCATACGCGTCGCCGCCGATCTCGCCGAGCGGCTCGCTCAGCGCACCCCACCGGATGAGGAGGAAGGCGAGCGCCGGTGCATCGAGCGACTGGAGCCAGGCGAGCGCCCGTGTCTGCGCCGGCAGCAGCGCGAAGTGCGTCGAGTTGGGGAAGCCTGGCAAGCCGTCGGCGAAGTGGACCATCCGGGAAGGCGACACCTGGATGGTACCAAAGAGCCGGGTGACAAAGGTCGGTTCGATCGAGGCGGGGCGGATGGCAGCGCTCATTGCAGGTAGTTCACCAGTGAGGTGTTGAGAATCTTGCTCGTGGCGAGCAAGCCCGCCTGGAGCGCGGTCTGGATCGACGCAAGGTTGAGCGACGCTTCCTCGATCGGGATATCCGCCGCGTTGCTGCGCGCGGTGGAAAGCGAGGTCTGCTGCGCGGTAAAGGCATTGGTCGCCGACGTGAGCGCATCGGTGCGTGCGCCGACGTCGGCGAGATTGTTCTGGGTCGCATCGAACGCCGTGTCGAGACCGGTCATCGAGGCGAGAATGGCGTTCGAATCGTTGCTGTTGAGCGCGTTCTGCAGGGCCGTGAGTGATTGCATCGCCCCCGAGTCGACAAAGAGCTGCGCGCCGGTGTGCGTGGTGTTCACGGTGACGCCGTTGCCGATCTCCGCCTGTCGCTGGGCGGTGTTGCCGACGTAGCTCCCGTCCGCCTGGAACGGCTCGGCATCGGTCGCCGTGCCGGCGAAGACATACTGGTCGCCGATCTTGAGATTGCCGAGCGACACCGCCTGGGCCAGGAGCTGCGACACTTCGGCGCCGGCGGCAGCGCGGGTCTGCGCATCGCCATTGCTCCCCGCCTGCTCGGTCGCGAGTTCCTTCGCCCGGCTGAGCAGATCGGTGAGCTGGTTGAGTGTCGATTCCTCGCCGCTCAACCCGGTCTGCACCGATGAAATGTTGCGGAGATACTGGGTCACCCCGCGGGTTGCCGCATCGATCTGCATCACCTGGCCGCCGGCCACCGGGTCGTCGGAGATCGTGGCGTTGCGCTGCCCGGTCGACACCTGCGCCGA
The DNA here is from genome assembly GCA_036500345.1 of Gemmatimonadales bacterium. Classification (NCBI taxonomy): domain Bacteria; kingdom Pseudomonadati; phylum Gemmatimonadota; class Gemmatimonadia; order Gemmatimonadales; species Gemmatimonadales bacterium. The sequence continues at coordinate 92,733 of DASYCE010000008.1, forward strand.
TGCCTGGTCGAGTGCATTGAACTGGTTTTCCACCTGCTGCAGTGACCTGGTGTACACCATGGCATCGGTAATTCGCATCGCGATACGTCCCTGGAGGTTTTGCGGTGCGCCGATTATCGGATACCTTTCGCGCGGCATGAGTCGCACCACGATGTTTCGGCGGTGCACCATCCTCCCGCAACCAAGGATGTGGATCGGAATGTCGAGACGATGAAGACGGTGTTGTGTGTCGACGACGAGCCCGCCGTGGCCGCGATGTTCGAACATGCACTCACCAGTCTTGGCTACGAGCCGGTCCTCGCCCTGAGCGGTGAGGAAGCCCTCCGCGTCGTCGCCGCTCGACGGATCGATCTCATCCTCGCCGACTCCCAGATGCCCGGGATGTCCGGGCTCGAACTGCTCGACGCACTCGAACAGCAGGGCCGCAACATCCCGGTCGTGATCGTCACCGGACATAGCAGCGTGGAACATGCCGTCCTCTCGATGCGCCGCGGTGCCGTCGACTACCTCACCAAGCCGGTTCGCCTTCAGACCCTCGAAATCACCATCCAGCACGCGCTCGATTTTGCCAGGCTTCGCAGCGAGAACGAGACCTTCCGGCAGGAGATCTCCCGGATCCAGGCGCGGCGCCGGCTCGTCGGCAACAGCTCGTCGCTGAAGGATCTGCAGGATGTCATGATCACCGTCGCGCCGACGCGCGCGGCCGTGCTGATCGAAGGTGAATCGGGGACCGGCAAGGAACTGATCGCGCGAGGGATTCACGACCAGAGCCCGCGCCGCGACCAGCCGTTCATCACCGTCAACTGCGCCGCACTGCCGGAAGGGCTCGTCGAAAGCGCGCTCTTCGGTCACGAAAAGGGAGCCTTCACCGGCGCCACCGCGCGGATGATCGGCGCCTTCGAGCGCGCCGACGGCGGCACGCTCCTCCTCGACGAAGTCTCCGAGATGCGGCTCGACCTGCAGGCCAAGCTGCTGCGGGCGATCCAGGAGCAGGAATTCGAACGCGTCGGCGGCCGCGACCTGGTGCGGGTGGACGTGCGGATCATCGCCACCACCAACCGGGCGCTCCTGCGCGAAGTCGACGCGGGACGCTTCCGCGCCGATCTCTACTACCGGCTGCAGGTGGTGCCGATCTACACCCCGCCGCTCCGCGACCGGGCCGACGACATTCCGCTCCTCGTCGCTCACTTCATCCATTCCAGCTGCGAAGCGCTCGGCGTCTCCTCCGCCACCCTCGCCCCCGGGACGATGGACCACCTCCAGGCGTATCGCTGGCCTGGCAACGTTCGCGAACTGGCGAACGCGGTCGAACGGGCGGTGATCCTGAGCCGCGGCCGGCCGCTGACCGCCGAAGTCTTTGCGCTGTCACGGAGCGGGGGCGAAGCCGCGCCACCGGTGCTGCACCTCTCCCGCAGCGACGAGCCGGCAGCGGTACCGGTGCCGGCAGCAGAATCCGATGAACTCCCGCTCAACCTCGCCGATCTCGAACGGGTCATGATCCAGCGCGCCCTCGCCGCCACCGGCGGCAACCGCACCCGCGCCGCCCGCCTTCTCGGCATCAGCGAACGGACCCTCCGCAACAAGCTGAACGTCCCGCAAGTCAGCTGAGCCGGTCGGCAAGCTTCGCCGGAGTTCGGAAGAAACTTCCGGCGCTCCAAACCGCGCTCCAGGAACCAGTTCGCGCATGATCTTCGCAAACCATTGCCGTCCAACGTGTTAGCTCATATGGGCCGATCAGGTACGCGGCTTGCCAAACCGCATCGCATCACACCAGCGGTGGGAGCCCATGGTTCCGAGCCTTTTCGGTCAAGGAACACTGACGCATGACCTGCGCGGCGCACTCGAGGAACTGAGCGCCACGCACGAAACGATCGCGCAGCGAGTGGCGAATGCGTCGCCATCCAGCGCGAACACGTCGTTTTCCGACCAGCTCAAGGCATCGATGTCGGGACAGGACGAATCGTTGACTCGTGACATGGCCGCACTCGCCGACACCGAGACCCGGTACGAGGCGTCGGCCAAGTTGCTGCAGCAGTCGTATTCCGATATCCGCGCCGCGATGTCCAGCAATGGCTGACGTCCCCGGCATCCCGATGCTCCCGCGTCCCTTTCGCGAGCTGATGGGACCCCTCGGCACCGCCGCGAGCGGGATGTCGCGCCAGCAGAAGTTCATCGAGGTGATCGCCAACAACATCGCCAACGCCGAGACGACGAAGACCGCCGACGGCGGGCCGTATCATCGTCAGATCGCCGTCGCGGGGACCGATCCCGTGACCGGCGCGCCGATCACCACCGTGCACGAGGACAAGTCGGCAGGAAAGACCGTGTACCAGCCGGGTCACCCCGACGCCGACGCGCAGGGATACGTCCACTACCCCAATGTCGACGTCGCGACCGAGATGGTGGACCTGATGATCGCGCGGCGGATGAACGACGCGAATGCCACGGTGTTCGAATCGGCGAAGGCGATGCTGCGAAAGGCGATCGACATTTGAGCACCATTCCTCCGATCGGCAGCGGCATCCCGCCGGTCAGCAATACGACCAGCCAGCCGCGTGCCCGCGCCACCTCCGAGGTCGCATCGCAATCGGCGCTCTGGCAGGTCCTGACCGACGAAGAGCGCGCCTTCTTCGATTCGATGACGGCACTCGGTCCGGTGAGCTATGGCGCTTCCGGCCAGTCCTCGGCCAACGCCGGCGCGCCGCTCGGCCAGCGCATCGACCTCCTTGGCTGATCGATGACGACACCGATCCGCCCCGAGATGCAGGTCGTCTCGCCGCTGGAGCGCGGCGAGGGGACGCCGATCGGCTCCGTCACCGACGGTCCCGGATTCGGAGATCTGCTCACTCGCGCGCTCGGCGGCGCCGAGTCGATGCAGCAGCAGAAGGACAACGTCATCGGCGCCTTCCTGCGAGGCGACCCGGTCGAGTTGCATCAGGTGATGGCGGCTGCCGAAGAAGCGTCGTTGTCGTTGCAGCTGCTGGTCGAAACCCGCAACAAGCTGACCAGTGCATATCAATCGCTGATGAATACGCAGGTCTGATCGCATGCCAGACGCCTGGACCCGTCTCGACGCCAATCGTCGCTTCGCCGTCATCGCCATCGCCGCGGGAATGGTTCTCCTCGCCTTTCTGCTGATGAAGCGCGCGTCGACTCCCGACTACGTCACCCTCTTCCGCGAGCTCGATCTTGCCGAGGTTGGCAACATCACCGATCAGCTCGGGAAGGCGTCAATTCAGTACCAGCTCGGCAACGGCGGAAGCGAAGTGCGCGTCCCGCTCCCCGACGCAGCGCGCGCGCGAGTGCTCCTCGCCAAGGTCGGACTTCCGGCAAATGGCCGCCCCGGGCTGGAACTCTTCGACAAGCCGTCGTGGGGGATGACCGACTTCACTCAGCACATCACCTATCGTCGCGCGCTCGAAGGCGAACTCGCCCGCACCATCGGCACGCTTCGCGGAGTGACCCGTGCGCAGGTCCACCTCGCGCTGCCGGAAGAATCGCCGATTCGCGCGCAGCAGCGGCCGCCCGAGGCGGCAGTCGTCGTCTCGCTTCAGCCGAACACGTCGCTGTCGCAGGACCAGGTGCGCGGGATCACGCAACTCGTCGCCGGCAGCGTTGAGCAGATGACGGCGGATCACGTCGTCGTCCTCGACGACAGCGGCCGACCGCTCACCGGCGCGACCGACACCGAAGGCGCGGCGCTCACCGCGCACCAGCTCGATCTCGAACAGGGAGTCGAGCAGCACCTCGCCACCAAGGTCGAACAGCTGCTGTCCTCCGCCGTTGGACCTTCGGACGTGAGGGTCCAGGTCGCGGCGCGCCTCAACTTCGACCAGGTCGAACGGACCATCGACACCTACGATCCCAACGGGAAGGTCCTCTCCAACGAGCAGCGCAGCCAGACGTCGGCGGACAGTTCCGCGGGTGATGCCGCCGGGACGGTGATCAACAACACCTATCTCAACTCGCGGAAACTCGAGAAGATCATCGGCGAGACCGGGAACGTCACGCGGCTCACCGTGTCCGTGATGCTTAACTCCCGGGCGCTCAAGGCCGATCAGGCGGCGCAGGACGACCAGCGCACGTCGCTCGCGCAGCTGGTCCGCAACGCGATCGGGATCGACAGCACCCGTGGCGACCAGCTCTCGGTAGTCGCCGTGCCGTTCACCGATCCGGTGCCGGTCAAGGTGAACCCCGCCGACACCGCCACGATCAAGGCGTCGGCGATCGACACCCTCTCCCGCTTCAGCATTCCCGCGGTCGCCCTTCTCGCAGTGATCGTCGCTCTCGTCCTGGGTCTCCGGATGCTCAAGGGCTCCGGTGCGCCGCGCGCCATCGGTGCCGGCACCGTCAATCCCGCGGTCGCCGGGGGCATCGATCAATTGACGATCAGTGACGCCGGTGGATTGCGCACCCGCGTGCAGGCGGAATCCGCGTCGTCGCCTGATGCAGCGGCTCGGGTGATCCGCGCCTGGCTCGGAAGCACACCGTGACGATGGTTGCCCAGCGCACATCCCGCGGCGGTCCGCTCACCGGTGCGCAGAAGGCCGCGGTCCTCTGCATGGCGCTCGGAACCGAGGCGGCGGCGCGGATCATGATGCGCCTCAAGCCGGCCGAGGTCGAAGCGGTTTCCAAGGCGATCGCCGAGACGCCGGCCGTTCCCGCCGAGCAGATCGACGCGGTCCTGGGCGAGTTCCAGGAAGTGGCGCGGGCCGTGGCGTCGATGGCGGAGGGGGGGGAAGAGTTCGCGCGCGAAGTGCTCGAGAAGGCGATCGGCACGCAACGGACGCGCACCGTCTTCGACCGGATCCGCCAACCACCGCCGCCGACCGACTCGAGCCAGCTGCGCCGCGCCGCGCCCGATGTGCTGATGTCGGCGTTGAAGGGGGAGAGCCCGCAGACATTGGCGCTGGTGTTGGCACACCTGGAGCCGAAGGTCGCCGCCACGATGATCTCGGGCATGGATCCCGAGCTCTCCGCCGACGTCCTCTATCGGGTTGCGCGGATGGACAAGGTCTCGCCGGATGTCCTGCACCTCGTCGAATCGTCGATCGTGTCACAGTCGCAGGCGAGTGTGCCGCAGGACCTCACGCCGTCCGGCGGTCCCGCGGTCGTCGCACAGATGCTCAATCAGATGCCCGGCGGCGCCGAAACGGCGATTCTCGACGCCGTCGGTGCGAAACAGAGCGACCTCGCCGAGACGATTCGCAACCTGATGTTCGTCTTCGAGGACCTGCGCAAGCTTGACGATCGCTCGATGCAGCGCCTCCTCCGCGACGTCGAGAGTCGTGAGCTCGCGGTGGCGCTCAAGGCCGCCAGCGATGAATTGACCCAGCGCGTGATGAAGAACATGTCGGAACGCGCCGCGGCATCGCTGCGCGAAGAGCTCGAGATGCTCGGTCCGGTCAAGGTGAAGGACGTGGAAGAGGCGCACGCCAACATCATCAAGACCGCACGCGGCTTGCAGGAGGCGGGGGAGATCGTCGTCGATCGCGGCGGCGCCGACGAGATGATCGCGTGAGGAGCGGATGACACCGCCGGCCGCAGCGCCGGGCGTTGGCGCGTGGCACCCGCCCGAACTCGGGACTCTCGCCGCGGTGAACGCCGACACCTCCGCCGCCGAGGATGCGCGTCGTGCGGCGTGGCTCGAGGGCCATACTGCGGCGATGGCCGAGCGCGACGCGCAGCTGAGCGACGCACTCACGGCGCTGGAAGCGGCGCGCCGCGCCATGCACGAAACTGCCGAACGGCTCGGCGCGCACGTCACCACGACCGTGCACGCGCTGTCGGTCGCCATTGCCCAGCACCTGGTCGAGCGTGAGCTGGCCGCTGATCCGGCCCTGCTGCAGCGGCTGGTGACTCGTGCCCTGGGGCTGGCCCCGATGAACGGCACGATCATCATCCGCCTCAATCCCGCCGATCTCGTCGCGCTCACTGCACTCGGCACCGTCGCGGAATTTGCCGGAACATCGGTCGATCTCCGCTGGACGTCGGATGAGTCGATCCATCGCGGCGGCTGCGTCGTCGAGGGACCAGCCGTGATCATCGACGGACGAATCGATCGCGCGTTGCTCGACATCTACGAACAGATCTCGCATGACTGACACTGCGATTCTCGAAGCCGCGTTGCCACGCCTCCACGCGGTGAAACGCCTGGCGGTCCTCGGCCGGGTGACGCGCGTCATCGGTCAGGTGGTGGAAGCGTCGTCGGTGCCGGTCGCCGTCGGAGAGGTCTGTCGGCTGTCGACCTCGTCGCGCAGCGTCCTCGCGCTCGTTGCCGGATTCCACGAGCGCGGCATCATGCTCCTCCCGATCGGCGAACTCGAGGGGATCCACCCCGGTGCCACCGTCACGCCGCTCGGTCGCTCGCTCTACGTGTCGGTGGGAAGCGGTCTCGTCGGTCGCGTCCTCGACGGCCTCGGGCGGCCGATCGACAAGCTCGGTCCGGTGGGAAGCACCGTCTCGCGGCCGTTGCTTGGCGATCCGCCAACGCCGCTCGAACGGATGCCGATCGACACACCATTCTCGACCGGCGTCCGCGCCATCGATGGGCTCGAGACCTTTGGTCGCGGGCAGCGCGTCGGGATCATGGCGGGCAGCGGCGTCGGGAAGAGCGTGCTCCTCGGCATGATCGCGCGCGGCGCCTCCTCCGATGTGAACGTCATCGCGCTCCTCGGCGAACGTGGTCGCGAAGTGCGCGAATTCATCGAACGGGACCTTGGTGCGGCGGGATTGGCGCGGTCGGTCGTCGTCGTCGCGACCAGTGATCAGTCGGCCGTGATGCGCGCGACCGGCGCGCTCGTCGCCACGGCGATCGCCGAGCACTTCCGCGATCACGGGAAGAACGTCCTGCTGCTGATGGATTCGGTGACCCGCGTCGCGATGGCGTGGCGCGAAGTCGGACTCTCGGTTGGCGAACCGCCGACGACGAAAGGATATCCGCCGTCGGTGTTCGTGGGGCTGCCGCGGCTCCTCGAACGCGCCGGCAACGGGGCCACGGGAAGCATCACGGGACTCTACACCGTCCTGGTCGAAGGCGATGACTTCAACGAGCCGATCGCCGACGCTGCCCGGTCGATCCTCGACGGGCACGTGGTGCTCGCGCGGCGTCTCGCCGCGGCACGCCAGTTCCCGGCGATCGACATCATCGAGAGCGTCTCGCGAGTGCGCGATTCGGTCATCGATCCCGATCATCGCGCCGCCGCCAACACCCTCATCCGGCTCGAAGCGGCGTACCGCGCCCATGAAGATCTCATCGCGGTCGGCGCCTACAAGATGGGCGCCGATCGCGCCGTCGACGCGGCGATCGCGATTCGCAGCGACGTCCTCGCGCTCCTGGTGCAGCGCCCCGACGAGCCTGCCCTCTACGCCGGAACCCGGAACGCCGTCATCGGGCTTGCCACGCGTGCCCTCCAGCACGAGAAAGGAGCGGCACGATGAAGCGATTCACGTTCCGTCTGCAACACCTTCTGCACCTTCGCGAGTCGCTGGAAAAGATGCAGGGCGCCTCGCTGGGCCACGCCGATCGCGAGACCGGCGAACGGCGGATCACCGCCGAAGAGAGCATCTCGCAGCTGGGCGCCGCGCAGGATCAGGTGCACGAGACGGCGAATGATCCCGTCGCAGCCGGCATGTGGCACACCCTCGGCCTCAGCGTCGAGGCGGCGCGGATTCGGGCGGAGCTCGATGCCCGTGACCTTCGCGAGGCGGAGGATGCACGCGCTGTGGAACTCGATCGCTTCAACGAAGCGCGCGCCGCGCGACGGGTCCTCGAGAAGCTCCGCGAGCGCCGTGCAGCTGATTGGACGGTGGAGTCGGGACGCGAGGAGCGGCGCGAGCACGACGAAATCACCCGCAGCCGTCTCCTCGACCAGGCGAACAAGCAATGAAGCCGGCGATCCCGATTGCAGGTGCGTTCGTCCTCGGTCTCGTTGGCTCGACAGTGGTGGGGATGAAGCACTCGCCGCCAGCTGATCCGGCGAAGACAACGCTCCCGCCAGCGGTGGCAGCGGCCCCGGCGTCGACACCGGCATCTGAGGCTTCGACGCGACCTGCACCGCCGCCGCCGAGCGCAACGGTCGGGGCGCCAGTGGTGCTCGACACTGCAGTTGGTCCCGCGGCCGATTCATCGGTGTCGCGCGTCGCGTCGGTTCTCCTCAGGCTGACGCCCGAGGACGCCGCACCGATCGCGGCGCGGATGGCCGACAGCGAACTCGTCCCTGTCCTTCGTCGGATGGGAGTCGACAAATCCGCGCCGCTCCTCGCCAAGCTCCCCACGGCGCGGGCGCGCGAATTGAGCCGGCTGATCATCGCGCCGGCGTCGAGCGGAACACCCTGATGCGCGTCGACGCGACCAGGTCGTCATCAGCGCCCGCCGCACGAAGTGACACAGCGACCCGGTCGTCCGACGCGTCCGGCGGCTTTCTCGCCGCGTTGCAGGCTGTCATCACCCCGGTCGTCCGCGCGGCCAGGCAACCTGCCACGACACCGGGCACGCAGGACGGCGCGAACGACGGCACCACCACCGCCGATGGTCAGTTGTCGGATGCTGCCGAGACGCCGTCAGCGCTTGACGCACTCCTCGCCGCGACGGCTCCCGGTGGCGCACCCGCGACAACGGGAGACACCGGCTCGACTGCACCCGCACCGTCCGGCGACCCGACATCGGCGGCGACGGCCGACGGAGCACAATCGCCGATCGGCGGTACCACTCCCGACGGCGTTGCCGATCCCGCACGCCCCTCCAAGGCCGTGGCGACCGATGGGACTGCTGCCTCGCAGAGCGCTGCGATGCTGATGCAGGCGGCGCTGTCGGCGAGCGGATTCGCAGTGCCGGCCCGGGGTGTGTTGTCGTCGCCCTCCGGTCCATCGAACAGCGGATCGGTCGCCGATCGCGCGGCCGCCGCTGCTGGCGGTGGATCAACGTCGACCAGCAGCTCGACCGCGGTCGCAGGCGACGGCGACGACTCGGCGCAACCGGCGCACGCCGACGCCACGCCGCAACCGGGTGCCGGCAACGCTACGCTCCCGCACGACGTCGTTGTCGCGACCAGCGGCGCTGACGACGGTGGCGGCGACGAGGGAGATGCCGCGTCCGATGATGCGCATCCCTCGGCGAAGGTCGACCGGAACGATCGCGACGGCGCCGATCAGGGGTCGCAGGCGCAGACCGGCGCATCCGCACCGTCGATCGCATCGACCGCGGCGGCTACGACGACAGCGGCCACGACCGCAGCGGCGCCGACCTTCGTGGCTGCAGCGCTTACGCAAGGCTCGCCGCAGGTCAGCACCGCGCCGCCACCGCCGCCGCAGGTGACCCACCAGGCTCCTCCCGCGCCGCCGCCACCGCCGCGCTCGCACGTCACCCTCGCGGTTGATCCCGACGTCACCGGCGCTAGCCGCATTCACGTCTCGGTGCAGGGCGCGCAGGTGAAAGCGACGATCACCGCGACCGACGGCAACGTCACCGTGATCGATCGCCAGCTCTCCGATCTGCATCGCTCGCTCGAGGACAAGGGGTTCACCGACGTTCGGGTGGCGGTGCACAGCTCCGACCACGACGCCGGACTCGCGGTGTCGGCCGGCGCCTCCGGCGGAATGACTGACAACGCGGGAACCGGCGCGCCGACAACTTCGCGCAGCCAGCCCGATGGCCGGCAGCAGCAATCGCAGCAACATCAATCGGGTTCGAATTCACCCGAGCAGGACAATGCGTCACAATCCCGGCACTATCGCGAAGAACCTGAGGAGGATGCGGCATGACATCTCCGGTCACCGGCACGACACCCACGACGCCGACCACACCGACGACGCCGTCAACGACATCGGCCACCGACTCCAGCCAGATCCTCGGCAAGGATGATTTCCTGCAGCTGCTCGTCGCGCAGCTCAAGAATCAGGATCCGATGTCGCCGATGGACGGCACTCAGTTCGCCGCGCAGCTGGCGCAGTTCTCCACCGTCGAGCAGCTCGTCGACATGAACAGCAAGCTCGACACGCAGAACGCTGCGGCGGGCCAGTCGCAGATCGCCCAGCAGGCGGGCTTCGCCACGTCGATCATCGGTCGCGACGTGATCCTCAACGGCGCCAAGCTCACCGCCGTCGATGGCACCGGCCCGCGGATCAACGTCGATCTCCTCGGCGCCGCCAAGACGGTGCACGTCGACATCCTCGACAGCGACGGCAAGACGGTCCTCGCGAGCCAGGATATCTCCGGCGTTGCCGCGGGATCGCAGACGCTTACGTTGTCGAAGGATCTCGTTCCGCCGGGGACGTACAGCTACAACGTCACCGCGCAGGACCAGTCCGGACAGGCTGTCACCGTCACGGGCAACACCATCGGTACCGTCAACAGCACCCTCTTCCAGTCAGGCCAGGTCATGGTGCGCGTCGATGGCGTCGCCGTCCCTGTCACCGATATCACCGAAATCCTCCCCGCCGAGACGACGTCGGCGCCAGCCACCACCCACTAGGAGAAACACGGAATGCTGCCTGCGCTCTATTCCGGCGTCTCGGGGCTTCGCAATCACCAGGAAGCACTTGACGTCATCGCCAACAACATCGCGAACGTGAACACCACGGCGTTCAAGGCGTCGCGTGTCACGTTCAAGGAAGCGTTCGTCCAGCTGCTCCAGGGCGCGTCGCGTCCGCCGGGCGACCTGGGCGGCGTCAACCCGATCCAGGTCGGCTCGGGAATGAACATCGGCAGCATCGATCAGCTCTTCACGCAGGGCACGCTGCAGACGACCGGGAACAACACCGATCTCGCGATCCAGGGGAACGGCTTCTTCGTCGTCGCCAACGGCGCCAAGCAGTACTACACCCGTGCCGGCAACTTCCAGCTCGACGGCAGCGGCCACCTGATCTCCGCCGACAACGGCGACATCGTGCAGGGGATCAACGCCGATTCGTCGGGGAACCTCTCGTCGTCATCGTCGCTGTCGAACATCGTCCTCCCGATCGGCCAGAAGACGCCGGCGAAGGCGACCAGCACGATCACCATGACCGGCGATCTCGATGCCGGCGCCGCCGTCGGCGATACCCACGACATGAGCGTCACCGTCTACGACGGCCTCGGCGCGGCGCACACCCTCGACATCACCTTCACCAACACCGCGCCGGGGAAGTGGGACTGGGCGGCGACATCGCCCGATGCCGACGTCACCACCGGCACCGGCACCGTCGAATTCGATGGAACCGGCAATCTCACCGCCTTCACCTATCCGGGTGGCGGGACCTCGCTGACCATGACCCCGAGCAACGGCGCGGATCCGTTCGACGTCTCGATCGATGCCGGCACCGTCGGCGACATCAACGGCCTCGCCGGCTTCGGCCATGCATCGAACGCCGTCATCACGGAGCAGGACGGCTACCAGTCCGGCGATCTCGAGTCGATTTCGATCGATTCCCAGGGCGTCATCTCGGGCTCGTTCTCCAACGGCGTCTCGCACGCCCTCGCCCAGATCGCAGTCGCCGATTTCAACAACCCGTCAGGCCTCCTGCGTCAGGGCGACGCCACCTACACCGAATCCGCCAACTCCGGGATTCCGGTCATCGGCTTCGCCGGGACGAGCAACGCCTCGTCGATCACCGCCGGCGCGCTCGAGAATTCCAACGTCGATCTCTCGGAGGAGTTCGCCGAGATGATCGTCACCCAGCGTGGCTTCCAGGCCAATGCGCGGGTCATCACCACCGCCGACGAGATGCTCAACGAGCTGGTGAACATGCAGCAGGGGTGATCGCACCGATCGCCTGACACGCCGGGCGGCGGAGCAATGCGCTTCCGCCGCCCGGCGTTTTTTTGGCCCGGCAACTCTCGCCGCCCCACCGGCAGTCTCTTCCCGACCTCACTTCCGCATCCAATCGCGCCGCCTCGGCTCCTGCGCGCGTCGAATGGGCAACTCATTGCCCGAAAAGCACTTCCACACTTCGCGCCCGGCTGGTACAGGCGTTGCCATTGCACCGTTTGACGCATTACCGGAGCGAACGTATCAGCGCACCAACGGCGCAGGAAACACCGGCAACCGCTGCTGCACCAGCTGCAGCCGGTTCGAAGCGGACGATGATGATGGCGGTCGCCGCGCTCGCGGCTGGCGGCCTGATTGGCACGTTCGTCGTCGCCCCGCGCTTTCGCGGCGGGAAGGCGCCGGCGGCAGCGACCGCCTCGGCGGACCGTGCGAAGAAGAACGACAAGGAACCGCCGCGGATCGTCAAGATCGAGAACGTGATCGTCAATCCGGCGGGGAGTCAGGGGCAGCACTACCTGATCGTCTCGGCCGACATCGAGGTCAATACCGCCGACGCCGAGGCGTCCCTGCGCCGCAACGAAATCCCGATGCGGGACGCGGTGACCGGGATCCTCGAGCGGATGACCCTCGACCGCCTGACCCAGCTCGGCGCGCGTGATTCGCTCCGCGGCCAGATCGCCAGGACCGCCGCCACCTTCGCCGGCGACACCGCGCTGAAGGTCTACCTGCCCCAGTTCCTGATCCAGTAGCGATGACCGAGCAGAACTACGTGCGGGTCTACGACTTCCGCGAGCCACCGCGTCTCGACACCGCGCGGGCCGCCGCGATCGAAGCGATGCAGTCGACCTTCGCCGCCGGTGTGCGATCGCTCCTGACGCCGAAGATGCGGGAAGTGGTCGATGCCGAGGCCGCCGGTATCGAGCTCCTCACCCCGACTGCGGCCGTGCTCGCGATCTCCGACGCCGGCAGCCGCTACCAGATCGAGCTGAATGACGCCCGCCGGTCTGACGTGATCATCGCCATCGCCCCGGAACTCGCCACCCGTCTCGTCGACCGACTCTGCGGAGCCCCAGAGGACGTCGCCGGTGCGCGCGCCCTCTCGGCGATCGAGCAGCGGCTGCTCAACGAACTGGTCGAACGCTTCGTCCCGATCGTGCGCGATGCCTTCGCCGGCCTCGCTGAGATGAAACCGGCGAATCCCCGGCTGATTCATGCGGCGCCGCCACTCCTTGGCACTCCCGGCGATCATGTCGTACTCGTCCGTTTCACCGTGCGGTCAGGGCCGGTCTCGGCTCCGCTCCTCTTCGAGTTTCCGCTCGTGCTGCTCGAGGCCGCTCCGGCGCCGTCAACCGACGAAGCGCCCACGCACGCGACGCTCCTCGAACAGCATCTCCTCGGTGTTACGGTGCCGCTCCGCGTCTGCATCGAGTTCCAGACCGCTGCGCTCGATATCGCCTCGCTGCGCGAAGGCGGCATCCTCCGCACCGGCCATCCGTGCACCTCACCTGTCGACGTCACCGCCAGCGGCCGCCGCCAGTTCACCGGCACCCTCGGCCGGGAACACGGACACGTTGGCGTTCGCATCATACGCACGACTTCTCCCGACGATCCGACTTCACGTCCACACCGAAGGACCTCTCGATGAGTGATTCGACCCCCGGCGCGTCGCGCGACGCCGCTCCCGCCGAACTCGCGGAGCTTGGCCAGGAATCGGCGATGCCGAGCGGCGCGCGGCTCGACACCCTGCTCGACATGATGCTTCCGGTGACGATCGAATTCGGCCGAACCACCATGTCGATCCAGGACGTCCTGAACCTCGGCCCCGGCTCGGTGGTGCAGCTCGAGCGGATGGTCGGCGAACCGGTCGACATCTACGTCAGCGAACGCCGTCTGGCCGAGGGCGAAATCGTCGTGATCGGCGACGCCTTCGCGGTGCGGGTCACGAAGATCCACAATCTTCCTCGCGAGCAATCGCCCCGTACCACCGGGCGCTGATTCATGTTCGCTGCGATCGCCGCGCTCGTCATCACCGTCGGAGTCATGCTCCTGGCGCTCAAGGTCCTTGGGCGCCTGCAGGGCGTGCCCAGCGGCGGGACGCGCAGCGCGTCGTTGCAGCTCCTCGATCGCGTGGCGACCGGCCCGCGCCACGGGATCGTCCTCCTGCGCGTCGGTGAGCGCGTCCTCGTCGTCGGCGTGGCGGAGAATCACACGCTCCTGGGTGAGCTCACCGGCGCCGAGCGCGAAGCGGCCCTCGATGCGCGGCAGCCGGCGGCAACCGGAAACGCTGCGTGGCGTTCGGCACTCGCGCGGTTTGGTCTCGCACTTGTCCTGATGGCGGTGCCGCACCTCGCGCGGGCGCAGGTGATTACCGCACCGAAGCCTGCCGCGACCACCCATCAAGCGCAGCGCCGCGCGTCAGTTGCCGCGCCGACGGTGCAGGGGCCGACTGCTCCGACGGTGAACGTCAGCGTCGGCACGCCGGGCGACGAGCTCAAGCTCACCGGCGCCGTCGGCATCGTCGTGCTGATGGGCGCGCTTACCGTGCTCCCCGCGGTCTTCATGCTGATGACCGGCTTCACCCGGATCCTGATCGTCCTCTCGTTCCTGCGGTCCGCACTCGGCACGCAATCGGCGCCACCAAGCTCGCTCCTCGTGGCGATCGCGCTGATCCTGACCTCGGTGGTGATGCATCCGGTCCTCGAAACCGAGAACAACACCGCGCTGCAGCCATACCTGCGGGGTGAAATCGGTCAGGTAGAGGCGTACAAGGCGGCGCTGATACCGCTTCGCAAGTTCATGCTCGCCAACACGCGTGATCGCGACCTTACCACTTTCGCCGAGATGAGCGGCAACGCGCCCGCGGCGACTGTCGACGACATCCCCACGATGACCGTCGTCGCCGCATTCGTCACCGGCGAGCTCCGGACCGCGTTCCAGATGGGCTTCGTGATCTTCCTGCCGTTTCTGGTCATCGACTTGATCGTCGCGTCGGTGCTGATGAGCATGGGGATGTTCATGCTTCCGCCGGTGATGGTGTCGCTGCCGTTCAAGCTCCTCCTCTTCGTTCTCGCCGACGGCTGGGCGCTGGTGATGCAGAACCTCGTCGCGTCATTCAGGGTCGCGACGTGACACCGCTGCTCGCCTCCGACCTCCTCCAGCGTACCCTCACGCTCGTCGTGACGGTCGCGGGGCCGATGCTCCTCGCGGCACTCGTGATCGGCATCGCTGTCTCGCTGCTGCAGGCGGTCACGCAGATCCAGGAGCAGAGCCTCACCTTCATTCCGAAGCTCGTCGTCGTGGCACTCGTCTTCATGCTCTCGCTGCCATGGATGATGCGGCTCCTGGTCGAGTTCACCGTCGGGATGTTCCGCTCGCTGCCGAGTGTGGCGCGGTGAATCCGCAATCGCTGGCGCAGGCACTGCAGCCGGTCCACTGGCCGCTGCTGATCCTGGTCACCTGCCGCGTTGCTGGCGTCGTGCTGATCGCGCCGGCATGGTCCCAGGCGACCGTCCCCGCATCGCTCCGCGGCGCGTTCGTCGTGATCGCCTCGCTGGCGATCCTTCCCGGCGTCCCCGACGCAGCGGTCAACGTCGATTCGATCTCCGTCGTCGCCCCTGCCGCGACCGAACTGATCCTCGGTCTCGCGATCGGCCTCTCCGCGGCGCTCTTTCTCTCCGGCGTCGCGATGGCCGCCGAAGTCATCTCGCTGCAGATGGGTCTGTCGCTCGGCGCGGCACTCGGTGGCGTCGCCGACGTTGGCTCCCCCGGCGTCGGCCAACTCGAAGGCCAGTTCTCGCTCGCCGTCTTCGTCGCTGTTGGCGGGCATCTGGCGCTCCTCACCGCCGTGGGACGGAGCTTCCACGCGATTCCTCCCGGCGCGCCGATCGCGATCTCCGACGGCGGCCGCGCGCTCCTGACCCTCTGTGGCAGCGTCTTCACCACGGCGGTGCAGGTCGCGGCCCCGATGATGGTGGCACTCCTCGTCACCAACATCGGCCTCGCAGTCCTCAACCGCGCCGTGCCGCAGCTCAACACGATGATGGTCGCCGTTCCGGTCACCGTTTCGGTCGGGCTCATCGCTATCGGCACCGCGATGCCGTATGCGCTCAACGTCGTGGCGAAATGGGCGACTGGCGTCGGTCCGCAGGCAGACGCCGTGATCAAGTCGTTCACGCCGCTCGTGGCGGGACACTGACGTGGCCGAGACGCCGGCACAGGAACGCACTGAGAGCCCGACGAATCGCCGCCTCACCCAGGCGCACGACGAAGGCCAGGTTCCGCGAAGCACCGAACTCTCTGCGGCCGTCGTTGTTCTCGGCGGCGCCACCGCGCTCCTCCTCCTCGGCGGCCGGACACTGGGCGCCGGGATGACGGGGCTGATGCACGACAGCACGCGCATGCTCGTCGCCGCGCCGTTCACCCAGGGCGACGTCGTGGTCCTCCTGCGCAACGCCGGTCAGGTGATGCTCAAGGCGATGGCGCCGTTCCTCCTTGCGATCGTGATCCCGGCACTGCTGGTCAACGGCATCCAGGCGCGCGGCGTCCTCTCGCTCAAGCCGATCGCCCCTGACTTCTCGCGCATCAACCCCGCCAGCGGCCTGGCGCGGCTGTTGAGCGGCCAATCGCTCTTCACGCTCATCAAGGCGATGATCAAGGTGACGATCATCGGCACCGTCGGTTGGCTGGCGATGTCGCGCGCGTGGCCGGAGATCGTGTCGCTGAGCGGCGCCGACGCGGCGACGATCCTCGTCGTCGTCCGCGATGTCACGGTGAAGCTCGTCTTCGGCTGCGGACTCGCCTTTCTGGCACTCGCGCTCGTCGATTACGGCTACGCCACGTGGCAGCACCAGAAGCGCCTCCGCATGACGCGCCAGGAAGTGATCCAGGAATTCCGCGAGCTCGAAGGCGATCCGATCCGCAAGAGCAGGATGCGCTCGCTGGCGCAGGGGCTGGTCCGCCGCCGGATGCTGCACCGCGTCAAGGAAGCCGACGTCGTCATCGTCAACCCGACCGAGATCGCGATCGCGATTCGCTACGACGGCACCTCGCCGGCACCGATCGTCCTCGCCATGGGGCGTCGCAAGCTCGCCGAGCGGATCCGCGAGATCGCCCGCCTGGCGAACATCCCGGTGGTGCAGAACATTCCGGTGGCGCGCGCCCTGATTGCCACCGCCGCCGTCGGCAAGCCGATCCCGCCCGCGCTCTACGTCGCGGTCGCCGAGGTGCTGGCATTCGTCTATCGCAAGCGCGGCCATCTCCCGCGCGCGTTGACTGAACGGACCGTCGCATGACCGCCGTCGGCGCAACGGCACCGCCGGCCCTTCGGCCCACCGACACCTCACCTCGGGCATCGGGACCGCGCGCCGGTGGCACGGGCCCTGGCAGTGGTGGCACCGGCCCCAGCGCGGTGTCGCGCCTCGCCGCGGGACTTCGCGTCTCCGGCGGTGCACAGACCTGGCTCGCGATCGGCGTCGTGATCATCGTGGCGCTCCTCGTGGTGCCGCTGCCGCCGGTGATGCTCGACGTCCTCCTCGCCACGAGCATCGCGCTGTCGATCGTCGTGCTCCTCGTGACGCTGAGCACCGTCGATCCGATCGACTTTTCGTCGTTCCCGACACTGCTTCTCCTCCTCACCCTTCTCCGACTCGGTCTCAACGTGAGCAGCGCGCGCCTGATTCTCGGGCGCGGTTACGCGGGGCAGGTGATCAACGCCTTCGGTCACTTCCTGATCGGCGGCAACTTCGTCGTCGGGCTGGTGATCTTCCTGATTCTCGTGGTGATCAACTTCATGGTGATCACCAAGGGCGCCGGCCGCATCGCCGAAGTCGCGGCGCGCTTCACCCTCGACGCCATGCCCGGCAAGCAGATGGCGATCGACGCCGATCTCGGCGCCGGCCTCATCGACGAAGCCGAAGCGCGCCGCCGCCGCCAGGATGTCGCCCGCTACGCCGATTTCTACGGCGCAATGGACGGTGCCGCGAAGTTCGTCCGCGGCGACGCCGTCGCGTGCCTCGTGATCACCGCGATCAATCTCGTCGGCGGATTCATCATCGGGCTGGCGCAGCAGGGGCTGACCGCATCCGAGTCGCTCTCGACCTACACCACGCTCACCATCGGCGACGGCCTCGTCTCCCAGATCCCGGCGCTGATCGTCAGCACGGCGGCCGGTATCCTCGTCACCTACGGCGCGTCGTCGTCGGGAGCGAGTCTCGCTCTCGCGGGCCAGCTCACTCGCCAGCCGCGCGCCCTCAACATCGCGGCAGTCATTCTCGCCGGGATGGCATTTCTCCCCGGCCTTCCGGCGATTCCGTTCCTCCTTCTCGCAGCCGGTACCGGCGCGATCGGGTGGAAGAAGCGCCCCGCCGTCGCGACGGCAGCGGCGCGCGCGGCCGCACCGGCGACTCCGGCTGCACCCGCCGCCGCGCAGATGCGCGAACTGCTGCAGGTCGAACCGCTCGAAGTCGAGATCGGCTACGCACTGATTCCGCTCGTCGACGAGGCGCAGCACGGCGATCTTCTCCACCGGATCGGCATCGTCCGCCGGCAGGTCGCCGTCGAGCTCGGCATCGTCGTCCCGCCGGCGCGCATCCGTGACAACATCCAGCTCGCGCCGACCGAATACGCCATCAAGCTGCGCGGGATGAAGGTCGCCGGCGGCGAAATCATGCCGCGCTATCTCCTCGCGCTCGACACCACGCACAAGAACGCGCCGATCGAGGGGATTCGCACCACCGATCCGACCTTCGGGATGCCTGCTGTGTGGATCACGTCCGATCGTCGCGTCGATGCCGAGGCCGAGGGATACAACGTTGTCGAGGCACCGACCGTCCTGTCGACGCACCTGATGGAGACGATTCGCCGTCACGCCGGCGATATCCTGTCGCGGCAGGATGTTCGCGAGCTCGTCGACGGCCTCCGCGAATCGCATCCGGCACTGATCGACGACCTGATTCCCAATCGCCTTCCGCTCGGCACGCTGCATCGCGTGCTACAGCGGCTGTTGCGCGAGGGGCTGCCGGTCCGCGATCTCGTCACCATTCTCGAAACGCTCGCCGACACCGCGGATACATCGAAGGATCCGGAAATACTCACCGAGCACGTCCGTCGCGCGCTGTCCAACGTGGTGGCGCAGCTCTACGCCGAGAACGACGGATGCGTGCGCGGCATCACCATCGGGCCGCGCCTCGAGTCGGCATTGATGCAGCTCTTCGCGCCGCGTGCCAGCCGCGACGGCGCGATTCCGCTCGAACCCGATCAGCTCACCGCGCTCCTTCGCACCCTTGGCGAGCTGGTCACTGCTGCTCGTCGCGACGGACGGCCGCGTCCGCTGATCACGCCGCCCGCACTCCGGACCGGCGTGCGCCGCCTGGTCGAACCGATCCTTCCCGAACTGCCGGTGATTTCGCTCGGAGAACTACCACCGCAGATGCCGGTGCAATCCCTTGCCATCTGGGAGATGACTCGTGGCTCTTGAGATCTTTACGGGCGATCACCTGCCCGCCATCCTCACCAGGATCCGCGCGGCCCTCGGCCCCGAAGCGTGCGTTGTGCAGCTGCGCCGCCGCGGTGCCGAGTTCGAGCTGATCGCTTCCGACGGCACCGGCGCCTACGCTCCGGCGCCAGCAGTCGCCGCGACCGCGCCTCGAGATCTCGCGCCGACCGCACCCCGCGATCTTCCGAAGGTAGCCCCGCGCAGCGAATGGGCTCGTCCAGTTGAAATGCAACCGGAAGAAGTCCCCGACTTCCGCAACGCACTCGATGCCCACTTTGCAGCGCCGGCCGCGCGCCCCGCTCCAGTCGCGACCGTTCGCGCTCCCGAAGCGAAGCGCGACGCCGAGACGAACGCCGCCCTCCCCAAGCGCGCGTCGTTCATGGTGCGGCCGTGGGTCGTGGCGCTCGTCGGGCCGACCGGTGCAGGGAAGACCACAACTATCGCGAAACTCGCGACGAATCGCCTCGGCTTCGGTGGTTGCCGCGTCGGCCTCATGGGGCTCGACACCTACCGCGTCGGCGCGGTGGAACAGCTCGAGACCTACGCCGATCTCGCCGATCTTCCGATCGAGATCGTCTACAGCGATGCCGAAGCGAAGCGTGCCCTGGCGCGTCTCAACGATTGCGAGGTGGTACTCGTTGATACCCCCGGTCGCGGGCCGCGTAACACCGGCGACACAGAAACCATTCGCCGATGGCTCGCCGAGCTCGCGCCCGACGAAGTCCATCTCACCGTTCCGGCCGGTCAGCTCCCCGCCGTGACCCGGCGGATTCTCCGCGCCTACGCGCCGTTCAACATCACCCACCTTCTCGCCACCAAGCTTGACGAGCACCCCGGCGAGCAGGCGGCGTTCGATATCGCCATCGAGAACTCCCGCGGCATGCGCTGGATGACCGACGGACAGGAAGTCCCCGCCGATCTTCACGCCGCCGCGGATGCCCTCGCTCGCGCCGCAACGCGTCGCGACGCCGGTGTTCTCCTGGAATCCTGCGCGTGAACGATCAGGCGAGCACGCTGCGCGCGCGCCGCGAAGCGGTCCAGTCGATCGCCGAACGCGATCCCGAGCGCCCCGTCCTCGTGATCGGGAGCGGGAAGGGCGGCGTCGGCAAGTCGATCGTTGCGGTGATGGCGAGCGCCGCGCTCGCACGCACCGGTCGTCGCGTTCTTCTCGTCGACGGCGCGCAGAATCTCGGCAACCTGCATGTGCTCCTCGGTGTGCGTCCGCCGCTCACGCCGTCGGCACTTCTCGAAGACAGTGTCGTCCCTGATCAGCTGCTGATCGAAGTCGCTCCGGCGCTCTGGCTTCTCCCAGCGGATTCCGGCGCCGAGTCGGTGCACCGCCTCGCCGCAACCGATCGCGCGCGGCTCCATCGCCGCCTCACCGGCGTCTATCGCGACTTCGATGTTGTGGTCGTCGATGCCGCTGCCGGTCTCGACGGCGCAGTTCGCTGTGTCGCGATGCACGCCACTCGCTTGATCGTGGTCACCATCCCCGAGCCCGCGGCACTCACCGACGCCTACGCGTTGATGAAGATCGTCCACGGTCAGATGCCGCGTCTCCCATTCGACCTCCTAGTCAATCGGACCCAGCATCTCGACGAGGGACCGACCGCGTTCGATCGCCTCTCCACCGCGACGAAGCGCTTCCTCGGCCGCGATCTCTGCTACGCCGGCGCAATCCCCGAAGACGGCGCGATGCGCGCCCTGACCCGCGATCCTCGCGCCCTCCTCGCCACCGGCGACAATGTTGCGCAGCAGGCGGTGCAGCAGCTCCTCCCGACCTGGGTCGACGCCTGGGTCCCCGATCTCCTGGAACGCTCGGCGTGAAGGGATCAACGGGAGGTGGATCTGCCTCGGCCGAACTCTGGCGCCGGTATCGCGAGACCGGCGATCCGGAGGCGCGGGCAGAACTCCTCTCGCAGTATCAGGGATTGGTGCACCATACCGTCCGCCAGATCGCCTCGCGCGTCGGCGACGCCGTCGAATTCGATGATCTCCTCGGCGCCGGTGCCCTCGGCCTCGTCCGCGCGTTCGAGGCGTTCGATTCGTCGCGCGGCACGCAGTTCACCACCTACGCCACGCAGCGGATTCGCGGCGCCGTCCTCGACGAACTTCGCGCCGCCGACTGGCGCCCGCGCACCGCTCGCGAGCAGGGGCGTCAGGTGCAGCAGGCGGAAGAATCACTCGCGCGCCAGTTCGGTCGTCATCCCACGCCCGCCGAGGTCGCCGCACAGCTTCAGGTCGACATCGGCACCTACTGGGAGTGGAAGGATCTGTCGCGCGGCGCAACGATCGTCCCGCTCGAAGGGAGCGCGCCGAGCCAGGAGCCCGGTGGCGTCACGCTGGCCGAACGGATCGCCGATCACTCACGCCCCGGCGCCGATCTGCAGATGGAGGGGCAACAGCTCCGTGTCCTCCTGCGCGATGCGATCAAGACCCTTCCCGAACAGCAGCGCGTCGTCCTCGCGCTCTGCTACGACGAAGAACTCAATCTTCGGCAGATCGCCCAGGTCCTTCACGTCACCGAATCGCGGGTATCGCAGGTGCGAACCGCCGCGATCCGGAACCTTCGCGCCCGCCTCGCCGAGGAGATCGCCGCATGAATCGCCGGATCTGGATCGTACTCCTCGTCGTGGTGACGCTCCTCGCCGTGACGCCGCATCTGCCGCAATGGAGCACCGCGATATCGCTGGCGCTGCATCACACCAACAGCGCGGATGTCGCCACCGCTTGGCACACATTCGTTGCACGGACCGAAGACCAGGTCGCGGCGAATCCGTGGCTGATCCCGGCCGGCGCCGCGGTACCGGTCGGTCTCCTCTTCGTCATCCTTGCCGTGCGCGCCGTGCGCCGTCGCGGCGCTGAGCGCGTCGGGCGCACCGACCGCGCAGAGGCGATCACGGAACCGGCGTTCGAACTCCCGGTGAAGGAGCTGGCGCGACCCGCGGCCTCAGAGCGTCCACAGTCGGCTCCGATCGAGCCAGCGCGCGAGCCTCGCCGGCAGCGCGTCGGACGGCGTGCCACGGTCCACCGCCTCAACGCCAGCGGGCAATCGGTCGCCGAGATCGCCCGCGTCACGCGGGTCGGACAGGACGCCGTCCGCTTCCTCGTCCGGGCCACCTGACCGGATGACAGGCATGAATTGCCGGTCGGAGTTGCCGGAGCGAATCGCGCGGATTCTGGTGCCGTGTCAACATGTTGCGATACAACGAGTTGACTGTCGGCTCCCGACGGCACACCGCTTGCCTTTTCGCACGGGGAGAGGGAGGGCGAACTCATGACACTGCCGGCGATCGTCAACACGGCGCGTGCGCTGTCGTATTACACGACCCTGCAGGACATCACCGCGAACAACCTCGCCAACGCCACCAGCGATGGCTTCAAGGGCGACATGGTCACCGCCCATTCGCTGGCGGGACAATCGCATCCGGTGCCGGTCCAGAGCGTCGACCTCAGCCAGGGAACCCTGCGCGACACCGGGCGTCCCCTCGACGTCGCACTTCAGGGTCACGGATTCACCGTGATCCAGACGCCGAACGGTGAGCGCCTCACCCGCGGCGGAGCGTACACGCTCAATCCGCAGGGAACCCTCGTCGATGCGCACGGTGACCCGGTCCTCGGCACTGGCGGGCCGATCTCGATCACCGGGAACAAGGTCGACATCAAGCCCGACGGGACGATCGTCGTCGACGGGGCGGTCGCCGGAAAACTCCGCCTCGAGACCGTCGCCGATCCATCGACCCTAGTGAAGGAAGGTGCCGGCCGCTTTATCGCCAACGGTCCCACCACCGATGCCACCGACGTCGGAGTCCATCAGGGAACTCTCGAGGACAGCAACGTCAACTCGCTCCTCGGTTCTGTCGATCTGGTCATGATCCAGCGCGCCTACGCATCCGGTGTCGACGCCCTGCACACGATGGACGGTGTCCTCGGCGGGGTCATTGAACTCGGTCGTCCTCCTCAATAACACCACTCCGGAGCCACCATGGATCCAGGACTGCGCACCTCGGCGAGCGGCATGATCGCCCAGCAGAAGATGGTCGACGTCATCGCCAACAACCTCGCCAACGTCAACACGACCGGCTTCAAGCGGAGCCGTGCCTCGTTCGAGGACGTCCTCTACGAGACGGTGCAGGGACCGCAGAGCAACGGGGACGCGACGATCGCGCCGATGCAGGTCGGTCACGGTGTCCGCCTCAACGCGGTCACGCGGATCGACGCGCAAGGCGGCCCGCAGGTCACCGAGCGGCCGCTCGACGTCGCGATCGACGGCGAAGGGTATTTCCAGGTGCAGATGCCCGATGGCAGCACCGCGTATACCCGCGACGGTTCGTTCTCGCTCTCGGAGAATGGTCAGATCGTCACCAGCGACGGCAACGCGCTGCTACCCAACATCGTGATCCCACCTGACTCGACCGCGATCACCATCGGCAACGACGGCACGGTGTCGGTTACCGGTGGCAAGAGCAACGACAGCACCCAGGTCGGCAAGATCGAGCTGGCGCGCTTCGCCAACCCGACTGGTCTCCTTGCGATGGGCGGCAATCTCTACGACGAAACCGTCGCGTCGGGGCCGCCGTCGATTGGGCAGCCGCAGATCGACGGCTTCGGCCGATTGCTGCAGGGGAATCTCGAATCGAGCAACGTCGAAGTGGTGCAGGAGATGACCGACATGATCGCGGCGCAGCGCGCCTACGAGATCAACGCCAAGGCCATCAGCACCGCCGAGAGCATGATGAAGTCGATCGATGATCTGCTGCAGTACTAGTCTGTTGTTCGCCTTCGCGATGTCGGCATCGCCGGTTCGCGCCGACACCGCGCCCGCGGCGCTCGCGTCGCGGGTCCGCGCCGCTGTTGCCGAGCGGTGGCACGTCGACTCGTCGCGACTGCAATTGCAGTGGGATCATCTCCCCGCGGCGTCGGATTCCGTCTTCGATGCCGCGGTGCGGATCACCGGCCAGGGGAACGATGGCTGGCTCGTCGCCGTCCTCGAGCCGGCGCACGGGATGGCGCGCGCCGTCCGCTTTCGCGCCGGAATCCTCCGTTCGCTCGCCGTCGCCGCGCGCCCGCTGCGCGCCGGGCAGACCCTCGGCGCCAGCGATCTCGCCATGCACGACGAAGTCGTCTGGTCGATGAATCTGGCCGCTGACGCCACTCCGGCAGCCGGGTGGGAAGTGCGCCGCGATGTGCCGACGGGCACCGTACTGACCAATGCCATGGTCGCCGCCCCGCGCGTCATCGCCGCCGGTGACGCTGTCGTCTTCTCGTGGGTGTCGAGCGGAGTGCGGATCGAGCGTGAAGCGCGCGCCGAGACTGCCGCTCGCGTTGGCGAAACGGTGCAGGGACGGGCCAACGGCGTCCGCCTCACCGGCACCGCGACCGGCCCCGGCACCGCTCGCCTCACGGAGGTGGTGCGATGAAAGCATTCGTGCTTGCAGCAGCGATCATCTTCCTCCCCGCGGCGACGCTCGCGGCACAGAAGAAGAACGCGCCGCCGCCCAAGGACACCGCCGTTCAGGCGCCGCCGGTGCCGCAAGGCCGGCTCTCTTGGACCTCCGATCGCCGTCCGCTGCGCGTCGGTGACCTTCTCACCATCGTCGTCGACGAACAGACCGCGGCCTCCGAGAGCAGCACCTCGACCGCGCACGCCAGCCGCGCCCAGAACGGCACCCTCAACACCGAGATCGCGCCCGAGAAGCTCCGCTCCCTCGGCATCGGTTATGACGCGTCGTCCGACGCCGGCAGCGCCGCCGGACGCCAGGGAGATCTCACTGCCGTTCTCTCGGTGCGGATCGTCGCGATCGAACCCGGTGGCATCGCCAAGGTGAGCGGGCAGAAGGTCGTCAACGTCGATGGTCGCAAGCAGGAAGTGAAGCTCGTCGGAACTGTGCGCGCCGAAGATGTCGCCGCCGACAACACGATCCTCTCCAACCGTGTCGCCGACGCGTTGATCTCCTATCAGGGGAAGAAGCTCGGACCGACCACGGGGATCCTCGGCAAGATCCTGGCGATCCTCTGGCCATGATCAACCTCCCAGTTCTTCGCCGCGGCATGACGCTGACTCTCGTTGCGATCGCATCGGTCACGATGTGCGCATCGGCACAGGTCCGCGTCGCCGACCTCACTACTCACGGCGGCGACGTCCCGGTGCGTCTCGTCGGCTACGGCCTCGTCGTCGGTCTCGATGGCAGCGGCGATCGCTCGTTCGGCAGTTCGTCGGGCGCGGTGCATACCGTTCGTTCGGTCACCAACCTCCTCCGTCGCTTCAACATCGAAGTCCCTGGCGATCGCCTGCGGCTGCGCAACGTCGCCGCCGTCCTGGTGACCGCCGAGGTCTCGCCGTATCTGCGGCCCGGTGGGCACTTCGAGATCCAGGTCGCCTCGATCGGCGATGCGACGTCGCTTCGCGGCGGCGTCCTCTGGATCACCCCGCTGGTGACTTCGCCCGATCTGCCGCCTGTTGCCTCGGCGCAGGGTCCCCTTCCGCTCGTCGAAGACGACGATCATCACTGGGGGAACCGCGGATCGGCGAGCGGTCGCGTGGCGCAGGGCGGCGTCCTCGAGACGGCGCTTCCCGCGCTCCCGCCGCAGACAGAAACGATCCTCGCCCTGCGTGATCCCGACCTGATGACCGCATCGCGCATCGCCGCGGCGATCAACAAGGCGCGCGGCGATTCAACAGCGAAGGTCGAAGATGCCGGAGCGGTGGCGCTCAAGCTCCCCGCCAATGCAACCGATAGTCCGCTGACCTTTCTGGCGGCACTCGATACGCTGCCAGTCACCGTACCAGCACCGGCCCGGATCGTGATCGACGCACACAACGGGATGGTCGTCGCCGGCGGCGACATGCACGTCGGCACCGCGGTCGTTTCGCTCCGGGGGATCACCGTGCGCGTCGGCGGCGACTCCACCGCGAAGCCCGTTCCCGGCGTCGTCGCAGTGAGCAGTGGCGCATCGGTCCGCGATATCGCCGTCGGCCTGCAGGCGCTTGGCGCGGTGCCATCTGAGGTCGCCGCGGTCTTCGACGGCTTGCGCGCCGCCGGCGCGATCGCCGCATCGGTCGTCGTCCGGTGACCGCACCGGTTGGCGGGATCCCGCTCAACGCCGTGGCTCATGCGCAGTCGCCCCAGGCGAAGCTGCAGGAAGCGGCCCATCAGCTTGAGTCGGTCTTCTACGGCCAGCTCTTCCAGGCGATGCGGCAGACGATTCCCGAAGGTTCGCTGATCCCGCGTGACAGCGGCGAACAGATGTTCACCTCGATGCTCGACGACCAGGTCGCCCGCGCCGCGAGCCAGCAGACCGAGCGCGGCCTCGCCACCGCGATCTATCACGAACTGGCGCGCTCACTTCCTGCCGCTCCGGCGCAGACCACGAACTCCGCAACGTCGCCCGCATCCACGCTGAAGCCGCTCGTCGACAGCACCCAATCCACTGGCATTCCACTCGGACAGACGCCGATCCCGATCAAGCCGAATGACTGATACCGCCGTCACCGAACGCGCTCCCGTCGCCGTTACTGGCATCGCGACCGATGCCACTGCGATCCTCGCCGCAATGCGCACCGAAGTCGCCCTCCTCGGCGAGCTCTGCGGTGCACTCGCCACCCAGCGCGACGGGATCGCCAGGGATGACGCCCCGCAGATCGAGGCGGCAACGCACCGCGTCTCGCGTGCGGTGCTCACCCTCGACGAAGCGCGCCGTCGTCGCGAGCAACTGACGCAACTCTTCAGCGGCGGCGACATGGTCCCGCTCGAACGCCTCGAAGAGGAATCCGGTTCGCCGATCCCCGGACTCGCCGCAATGCGCAGTTCGCTCCGCGGCGCGGCACAGGCCACCGTCCGCGATCTCGCCCTGAACCAGGCAATCCTGCGCGGCGCCCTGCGCGCCGGCGACGCGTATCTCCAGGCACTCTTCGCGTCGGTCGCCGACACAATCCCCGCCTACACTCCCGCTCAGCATCCACGCGCCCCCGCCGGCGTCGTGGTGAACCGGAGGGCGTAATGGCCGGTCTCTCCGATCTGCTCTCGATTGCCACCAGCGCGATGCAGACCCAGCAGCGCGCCCTCAACGTCACCGGCAACAACATCGCCAATACGTCGACGCCGGGATACACCCGCGAATCGCTCAACATCACCGAGGCGGTTCCCCTGCGCACGCCGGAGGGACTGGTCGGTCGCGGCGTCACCGACACCGGCGTCATCGCGCAGCGCGACACCTTCCTCGACGCCGCGTACCGGACCCAGCAGGGGATCTTCTCGCAGGCCGATTCGCTCAACACTCTGGTCACCCAGGTCCAGACCCTCTTCAATGAGCCGTCGGATCAGGGAATCGGTGCCACCCTCGACTCGTTCCTCGGCGCGTGGGGCGATCTCGCCAACGATCCGCAGAGCGGTGCCGCGCGCGTCGTCGTGCAGCAAGACGCGGTGCAGCTCACCCAGCAGTTTCATCAGCTCGATCAGGGGCTCGACCAGGTCTCGCAGAGCGCCAGCGATCAGTTCAAGAGCGACGTCGGCCAGATCAACTCGATCTCCTCGCAGATCGCCGAGCTCAACAAGCAGATCGTGGCGTTCGGTGGCCAGAACGATCAGGCGGCGCCGCTCCAGGACAAGCGCGGCGTCCTCCTCGATCAGCTCGCTGGGATCGCCAACACTCGCGTCCTCGATCGCGCCGACGGCTCGGTCGGCGTGATCGTCGGTGACGACCTGGTTGTGGATGAAGGAGTCTCGCAGCAACTCGAGACCCGTACCAAATCCGATGGCACGCTCGGTGTCGGCGTCGTCGGCGACACGAAATTCGTCGAGATCGACTCCGGCTCACTCGCCGGATTCAGTGACGTGATCAACAAGTCGGTGGCACAGGTACGCACTTCCCTCGACACCCTCGTCGCGGCGATGGTGCAGACGATCAACTCCTTGCACGAATCGGGAAAGACCACCGCCAACACCACCGGCACCGACTTCTTCGATCCTGCCGGCCTCACTGCCGCGTCGGTCAACCTCGCCGCGCCGATCGCCGCCTCGGCGTCGAACATCGTCACCGGCGCCACCAGTGCTGACGGCGACAACTCCGTCGCCCTCCAGATCGCGGCCCTCCGCACCACCGGCGTCGCGGCACTCGGCGGCACCACCCTCGGCGACAACTACACCTCGATCGTCACCGGCGTCGGCACGATGGTCAGCACCGCCACGCAGCAGTCAGCGGCGGCGAAGGTGATCTCCGACGGATTGCAGGCGCAGCGGTCGTCCGAAACCGGCGTCTCCACCAACGACGAAATGATTGCCCTGATCACCCAGCAGCAGGCGTTCACCGCGGCCGCGCACATCGTCACCGTTGCCGACGATCTGATGCAGGAAGTGCTCAAGATGGTATGACATGCTCGTCCTGAACCGGAAGGTTGGCGAGGCGATCGTCGTCGACGGCGACATCCGGATCGTGGTGATCTCGTCGGATCGTCGCGGCGTGCGCCTCGGGATCGAAGCGCCGCAGTCGACCAATATCCTGCGTGAGGAGTTGTTGAAGGAAGTTGAAGCGGAGAATCAGCGTGCCGGCGCCGGTGCCGCGGCGCTCGATTGGGTCGAGCGCCTGGCGCCGCTACCCGCTGCTCCGCCCGGAGCGGACCCGGTCTGAGGTCCAGCGCGGCAACGAGAAGGTAAAGCGCGCGCCGCGACCGGTGCGCGATTCAGTCCGAAGCTCCCCGCCATTTCGCTGCACCAGCTCCCGTGCCACCGTGAGGCCGATGCCGAGGTGGCCGCTCGCCGCACGCGTCGTGGCAAAGGCGTCGAAGAGATGACGCTTCACCCGCGGCGCGATGCCGGGACCGTCATCTTCGACGGTGACATTGATCGACTGCGCCGTCCCCTCGATCTGGACGATCACCGCCGCCGCCTTCCGCCCCGTAACCGCTTCCGACGCATTCATCAGCAGCGCGAAGAGCACTTCCGCGATGTCGGTTGCATTCGCCTTCGCGGGTTGGAGATGCGGCTCGTGCTCGATCACGAATTGCGGGAGCGGACCCCAATGCCCGTGCATCAGCGCCACGGCGTTCTCGGCGATCACCGACATGTTCACCGGTCCTGAACCGGCATCATCGGTGAACCGCTCCAGCTCGTTGATCTGCTCGGTGAGCGAATGATCGGCGGTCGACATCGCCTGCACCACCTGCGACGGCAGCTCGCGAATCCGTCGCGAAGTGTCGTGCGCCAGCCCGACAACCTGGGCCACGCTGCGAAGGCGATCGGCCGCAGCACTCGCGATGATCTGCGCCATCCGCGCGCGATGCGCCGAATGCAGCACATCGAAGCGGGTCGACGCGGTGGTCTTTGACGTGGCGTAACGGGTCGGACGCTTGGGGCGGACTACAGACTTCCGGCGGGTACGCTTCATCGGTTGAGCCGCCTCGTCGCCACCGCGTGTACGATCGGGTCGATTGCATGCCGCTCGGCGATCAGCCGCAGCGACGCCGGAGTAAGTACCGCCCCAGCTGACAGTAATTTGACCCCCGAAGACGTACACAGGTCGTGAACAAGCATCAGCCCCTCCGTCAGGTGCTCTACCCTTAGCGGTTCGAAATCTGGTTCGGATGTGTGCGGGTCCTGTTGGGAGACGACCAGGGCCAGTTCCGCCAGCACAGCCGGATCATAATATGTACCACTGTGTAACATCAACGATTCGATGGCGACTTGCGCTCCCCAGCGGCGGATCGCCCGAACCCAGAGGAAATCCCCGGTGGCGCGAAGAATCCGCGACCGCATCGGGATCTCCCCACGCTCGAGATGCACCAGCGAACCGCTTCCATCCCAGTTCGCCGCCATCCCGCCGATCAGCTTCGCAGTCCCGGTCAGCGCCGGAAGCCGGCTCAACAGCCCGGCCGACGCGGCCAGCACGCTCGGCGACACCGTTTCGAGCCGTGAAGCTGGCCCCGATTCGCTGAGCAGCCGGCCGATCTCGTGAAGCCTGGCCGCCCGGCGCATCTCCTCCAGCATCTCGGCCGGAACGTCGAGGCCGCGCGCCACCCGGAGCGACAGGCTAGCAAGTTCTTCGCCCCGGCGCTCCGCCGCAGGGTACGCCGCGTGGAGCAGCGCGACCAGGACGTCCTGGAGTTCGTCGACGGTGCGGTTCACCCGCTGGAATTCTTCAGCGGCAAGGGCGTTCACCGATCGTCGGCGCAGCAGCGCCTGCAGGCATGCCTGGACCTCTGCTGCGTGGACCGGTTCGGTCAGCACTGCGTCGGCATCCCAGGACCAGGCGTCGATCCGCGTCCCAAGTCCGTTCGGCCGCACCACGAGGACGAAGGCGACATCCGCCGGCGTGCGCCTGGTGCGCGCTTCGCGCAGCAGCTCGATCGCTGCCTCACCCGCGCTTCCCTCTGCGCAGACCACGGCGCGCAGCCCCGGCGTCTCCAGCGATTCGATCGCGCGCGCCGCAGTCGTCGCGGTGCGCACCCTGAAGTCGCTTCGTGCCGTCAACTCGAACGCCAGCTGTTCGAGTCGCGCGGCATCGTCATCGACGATCAGGACGGCGTTCATCATTTCTGCACCGCCACCTGATTGCTTCCTGCAGGCGTTGCGGCTGCTGCCGAATCAGGAACGTTCACCATGATGGTGATGCGACGATTCTGCGGCGCGAACGGGTCGGCAGGAATTCGCGGATCGCGATCGGCGAGGCCGCGCACGGCGAGGATCTGTTTCTCGATCACTCCGCCGCTCCGCAGCAGGCGGCGCGCGGCGTTGGCGCGGTCGGCCGATAGCTCCCAGTTGCCGTAGTTCACGTCGTTGGAAAACTGATGCGCGTCGGTGTGACCTTCCACGATCACCGGATACTGCGCATTCGCCAGCACCGATCCGATCGCTTCGATCAGCGTCTCGGCCCGCGGAAGCGGCCGCGCGCTCCCGCTGGCGAAGAAGACATCCGACGAATCTTCCAGCAGCGAGATCCGCAGCCCGTCTGGCGTGATTTCTATCGCGACATGGCCGTTGAGCGCCGCGAGCGAGCTGTTCGATTCGAGCGCGTTCTTCACCTGTTCACTCAGGCGCAGCAGCTTGTCGCGCTTCCCGTCGGCGGGCTGGATCTGCACCGTCGGCTTGGTCGGGAGCGCGGTCTGCCCCTGTCCCGGCATCACCGACGTGCCGAATTCATTGGCGCGGCCGAGCGGATCCTGGAAATACCCCGCGATCGCGGCGCGCACATCCGAGCTCTGCGTGATCAGCCAGAGGACCAGGAAGAGCGCCATCATCGCCGTCATGAAGTCCGCGAAGGCGACCTTCCATGCACCGCCGTGGTGGGCCTTGTGCACCCTCTTGCGGCGGACGATGTGAATCACCTGCTCGCGGTTGCTCTTCACGCGGCCTTCTCAAGGCGGGTCGTCTTGACCGCGGTCTCCATGTCGACAAAGGTCGGACGGTCGCCGGCGGTGATCGCCTTCCGTGCGAACTCCACCGCCACCATCGGCGGCAGATTCTTCGCGAAGGCGACAGTGCCGGCCTTGAAGACGAAGTAGAGTCGCGACTCGTCGGCGTTGCGCGCTTCCATGTTCGACGCGATCGGCGAGATGAAGCCGTACGACAGGAGAATGCCGAGGAAGGTGCCGACGAGCGCCGAGGCGACGTGATGACCGATCTGCTCGATCGGCCCGCCGAGACTCTGCATCGTCACCACGATGCCGAGCACCGCGGCGACGATCCCGATCCCGGGGAGCGCGTCGGCGAGGCGTTGCAGCGCCTGGACCGTCTTCTCGTCCGACTCGTGATGGACTTCGATCTCCATCTCGAGCATCGATTCGAGGTCGAACGCCGGGACGCTTCCCACCAGCACCGTCCTGAGCGCGTCGCAGAGGAATTCCACCGCATGGTGGTAGGCGAGGACCTGCGGGTAGCGCTTGAAGACGATCGACTGATCGGGCTGTTCGATATGCGACTCGATCGCGATCACCCCGTCGCGCCGCGCCAGCTGAAAGAGCTCGAAGAGGAGCTTGAGGGCGTCGAGGTAGAGCGGCTTCATCGACCCGCTCGGCTTCATCACCTTGGGGAGCTTCTGGACCAGCATCTTGAGGACCGCCGGCGGTGTTGAAATCAGCACCGTTCCGACCCCGGTCCCGCAGATCACGATCCATTCCGACCACGCCAGCAGGACGGCAAACGGGCCGCCGGCCAGGGCGAATCCGCCGAAAACCGCCACCATCACGACTATGAACCCAACGATCGCGTTCACGCCCGGGCTCCAGTCGCCGAGGAAGAAGGTCGGCTCATTATCGGCCGGATTCTCCCGACTATTACTGAGAGCTGCCTATTGTAGGAATGCCGCGCGGGGCCTACGCTTCATGCTGATCACAGACAGCGAGCGAGCTGGACACGGACACCACCACAGGGGGAGTCGTGGACATCGTCGAGGTCTTCAAGAAGTCACTCAATATCGCCAACGACCGGTCGGCGTCGGACATTCACGTCAGCGCCGGCGGACCGCTCCGGATGCGCGTCACCGGCGAGGTCATCCCCTTCGAGGACTGTCCATCGCTCACGCCGGAAGATGCCGAGGCGATCGGGCGCGAGATCCTGATCAATTCGCGCAAGGCGAACGAGAAGAACGTCGACGAAATACTCCGCCTCCTCACCGAGCTGGATTGCTCCTACTCGTTCCCCGGGCGCGGCCGCTATCGCGTCAACCTCTGTTCGCAGCGCGGTTCGCTCTCCGCCGTCCTCCGCGCCATCCCCGACGTCATCCCCACCTTCGAGCAGCTCGGTCTCCCCGAAGTCCTCCGCGACATCGCGATGGAAGACCGCGGCATGATCCTGGTGACCGGCACGACGGGAAGCGGGAAGACATCGACGCTCGCGTCGATGGTGGGATACGTCAATGAGCGGAAGGCGCGGAAGGTCGTCACGATCGAGGATCCGATTGAGTACCTCCACCGCGACCTCAAGTCGGTGGTCATCCAGCGCGAACTTGGTAACGACACCGATGGCTTCGAACCGGCGCTTCGTGCCGCGCTGCGCCAGGACCCCGACATCATCATGATCGGCGAGATGCGCGATCGGATCACGATCGACATCGCGCTCAAGGCCGCCGAGACCGGCCACCTCATCTTCTCGACGTTGCACACTACCGACGCACCGCGCGCGGTCACGCGCCTTGCGGCGGTCTTCGAGCCGAGCGAACAGTTGAGTGTGCGGAAGCGGCTCTCCGAAGTGCTCAAGGCGGTGGTGTCGCAGCGGCTCCTACCCCGCGCCGACGGGGTGAAGCGCGTCCTGGCGATGGAAGTGATGCGCAACACGCCGGCGATCGAGGAGTGCATTGCCGATCCCGACAAGACGATGATGATGCACGAGTTCATCTCGCAGGGCGGACCGGCGTACGGCATGCAGACCTTCGACCAGCATCTCACCGAACTCTACAACACCGGGGCGATCTCCCGCGAGGTCGCCATCTCCGCCTCAGCTTCCCCCGCCGACTTCGAGCGGAATCTGCAGTTCCAGTAATGTCATCCCGAGCGTAGCGAGGGATCGGCCCGCCCGCGCTTCGCTCGCCGGGGGGAACCGGCCATTCGGAGCGCCGGAACTCGCGCGCGCCGATTTACCACGATCGCTGTTCCTGAAAGAGGCGCGCGCTCAGACACCCGGCGCTTCCTGCTGGCCGGCCCCCCGGCCTCGCTTGCGCGCGGGGTCGAAGTGTAGGATCGCCGCGAAACCAGGCCCCACCGCATTTTCGTGTACCCGCGCGCAGCATCGACCTCGGTACTGTGCTATCGTCCCTGACCAGGCGGGCCGGTGCCGATTACAGCAAAGCTTTCACGCAACTTCCACGGTAAGCTGGGCGATGATGCCGCCAACGAACTCGTGAGCTGGCTCAATACGGTCGACGAGGACCTTCGCTCACAGCTTCGCGAGTTGAACGAGCAGAACTTTGCTCGCTTCGACGCCAAGCTGGACCAGCGATTTTCCGCGTTGGACAAACGATTTGCCGCCCAGGACGAGCGATTCGCCGCGTTGGGGGGAAAATTCGCGGTGCTCGAGGAGCGCCTTGACGGAAAGTTCTCCGCCCTCGACTGGAAGTTCACCGCGCTCGAGGAAAGGTTTGCGACGCACCAAGCAAGAATCGACGGCACGCTCGCGACATTCGAATCTCGGATGATTCGTTGGATGTTCATCTTCTGGAGCGGCACCATGGTGTCGACGGTCGGCTTGGTCTGGGCAATCGTGCGTCGGTAGGATGTCTGGAAGGCGGCGAATCGCTCGACGAATTCCTTCGCCAATTCCCCTCCGTCACTCGAGCCGGGGCAATCTCTGCGCTCGAACTGACTCGGGAGATGGTCTTAGCTAGTGCGCGTCCTTCTTGACGAAAATCTCCCGCACGACCCTGCAGTCCCATCAAATCGCCTCACGCAGGCGCACGCGCGTAAGCGAGGCCGGGGGGCCGGCCAGCAGGAGCGCGTCGGGTGTCTGAGCGCGCGCCTTTTTACTGCATCAGGATCGTAGTGCTTCGGCGCGCGCGAGTTCCGACGCCTCCAATGGTCGGTTCCCCCCGGCGAGCGCGCCGCGGGCGCGCGCAACTTCCGACGGCCTCCAATGGCCGGTTCCCCCCGGCGAGCCCTTCGATAAGCTCAGGGCGAGCGCGCCGCGGGCGCGCGCAACTTCCGACGGCCTCCAATGGTCGGTTCCCCCCGGCGAGCTAAGCGCGGGGGGTCATACGACCAACCCCCCGGCCTCGCTCGTGGGCGGCGCCGGAGGGTGATTGAGGCAAGCGGTACTAGTGACTGAGCAGCGCGATCAGGATGATGATCGGAATCGGCACGCCCAGGAGCCACAGGAGAATCGATCGCATATTGCCCCCGAGAGGTTAGAGGAGAATCACGTTGTCGCGCTGCCTGCCACCGATCGTCGCAGCCACGCTGGAGAAGAACGCCCCCGCGAGAATCGCCACGAAGATCCAGAGCAGCGAATGCGCCGTCGCCTTGCGCACGGCATCCGCATGCTGCTGCGCCATCCCGAACACCTGGCCGACCCGCCGCTCCGCATCACCCGCTGCGACGCCAGTGCGCCGAGCGACGACGGAACCGAGATAGCTCTTATCGGCCGGGGGCATTTCACCTTCCGCCAGCGCCTTCGTGAAGATCCGCCCCGCCTCGGCACGAACCACGGCGTTGTTCGAATCGGATGCCGCCGAAGCCGCCGGAGCCGCGACGGTCGCTGAGTCCGTCGCCCCGGCCGCGGGTGTCGCCGATGCCGTCCCGCGGAAGAGCATGTCGACGTAGTACTGATTCCCGGCGCTCGCCGCGTTCGCCTCTGCGGCGGGTGCGGGCGATGCGAGGGCTGCGCCGGCCATCACTGCGGCAGCGGTCGTCAGGAACGCCGCGGTCGCCACCAGCGCCAATCCCCAGGAGAGCAAGCCGTGAGCGGTATCGCGGAAGTACACCTCGTCGCCGTGGATCGTCGGCCAGCGGGAACGCAGCCGGCCGGCGATGTACCCGCCGAGCGACCCGCTCAGCACCTGCATCACGATCAGCCACACGATCGCGCCGATCGCGATGGTGGTGGTGGATGCGCCGAGTCGCGACCACGGCGACACCGCCGACAGCCCGAGCCCGGTGCCGAGGGAGAGGAGGATCAGGTCGAGCGCGGCGGTGGCGACCGCGCCTGCGATCACCGCGGCCCAAGCCACTCCCGACGCGTTGGGGCTCGATGCGGCGTCCGCATCCGTCATGACCGCCGGCCCTAATTCGATGATTTCTTCCACGGGTTCCGTCCTGTCATCGTGATGTTTGACGAGCGTTGCATCGTCTTCGGTGCAGTTACGGAGCAGTTACGAAACACAAACGACGTGGATCAATCGATAGACTGCACAACACACGTACACCTCGCCGGCCCGCGCGTCAGCGAGGCCGGGGGACCGGCCAGCAGGGGCGCCGGGTGTCTGAGCGCGCGCCTATAAGTGGTTTGGCGATCTGTGAAGTGCGGCGCGCGCGAGTTCCGGCGCGCCGAATGGCCGGTTCCCCCGGCGAGCGCAGCGCGGGCCCCACAGGACTACTTGGACTGCGGCCGGAGCGTCAGATCGAGCGCCAGATACAGGGTCTTGCTGAACGGAAAAAGGACCAGCGGCCCCGCGATCATGAGGATGACGCCGGCCCACTCCAGCGTCCTCCACGGTGGGTTCGGCCAGGTCATCGCCAGCGCCAGCACGAACAGCCCCGCGAACAACGCGAACAGCACCGTGATCCCGATGAAGTACGAGCCGACCTGATAGCCCGACTCGTCGCGATTGAGGTCGAGATCGCAGTTGGGGCAGCGGTCCCTAAAGCGAAACCACGAGATCATGATGTCACTGTTGCCACAGCGCGGACAGCGAAGGAGAAGCGCTCGCATGAAGTTCCTGATCATATCGAAATATCGCACCGAACCGTTTTCGCTGTGGCCACTTACGGTCGTGCGCGCGAATTGCGGTGCGGCGTCTTCTGCGCTGAGGCGCGACCACAACATTGTGCGCGCCCGTTCGGATGACATCTCGATACCTCAATGGAGCAGACCATGGCGGATCAGCATTCCTCGCAGAGCGGCGCACCGGGCTCGCAGCAGGGGACCAGCGGCAGCAACACCAGCGGATCAAAGAGCGGCACCGGCACTGGCACCGGAAGCAGCGGCTCCACGAGCTCGGGGTCGAAGCAGGGCAGCGGCTCCTCGACCAGCGGCAACCAGGGCGGGATGGGCGGCAGCGGGAGCAACAGCAACACCAGCGGATCGAAGAACGGCACCAGCGGTGGCAGCAGCAATCAGGGGAACAATCAGGGCGGCCAGCAGGGCGGGATGAGCGGCAGCGGCAGCAGCACCGGCGGGTCGAAGGGGACCGGCAGCGGCAACCAGGGCGGCATGGGCGGCAGCAGCGGATCGAAGAACGGCAGCAGCGGCAATCAGAGCGGCACCGGTGGCAGCAGTGGTTCGAAGGGCGGCAGCAACACCGATCAGCGCGGCGGCGGGGCCGGTGGTGGTGACAAGTACGCGACCGACTCCGATGACAAGACCAACTACGGCGCATCCGGGAACAAGGGGAACAGCAGCTCGTCGAACAGCAGCGCGTCGAAGCCGAGCGGGACGGGGATGAAGGGTGGCGGAAGCAGCGACAACGACGAGAGCGGCAGTGACGAGGGTGGCAGCGAAGATGATTCGGAGGACGACCCAGCAGGGTACCGCGCATCAATGAGGGATGAAGGGAGCCTGGAAATGAACGACGATTCGGATTACGGCTCGCGCAGCGGTGGAAGCGCGGGCCGAGCCAGTGGGCGGTGGCGGAGCAACAGCAGCGACCGCAACAGCATCAACGACCGGAGCCGTTCGGCCGGTCAGTGGTCCGACTCGAACCTGGCCCAGCGCCGCGGGCAGTCCGACTACGGCTACGGCTCAGGCGGATCATATGGTTCGGGTTCAGGTGGATCGTACGGCTCGGGGTCCGGTGGATCATCTGGCCCGGGGTCGTATGGGTATGGCTCAGGGCGGTATGGGACGGGATCGAGCGGCTCGTATGGATCGGGTTCGCGTGGATCGTACGCGTCGCCGTTCTCGCTGATGCGGCGGATGGCGGAGGACATGGACCGGATCCTGGACGATTACGGCCTGGGCGTGGGTGCTGCGCATCACAGCGGCAACGCGCTCAGTGCTGGCGACAGCTGGCAGCATCAGAGCACCCCGTCGCAGCAGTCGACGTCGCAGCAGTCGTTGTCCGAGTCGACCTGGAATCCTGAGGTCGAGGTCTTCCACCGTGGCGACAAGGTTGTTGTGAGGGCTGATTTGCCGGGATTGAAGAAGGAAGACGTCCATGTTGATGTGGAGGACGACATCCTGACGATCTCCGGCGAGCGGAGCCACGAAGAGAAGAACGATCGCAAGGATTACTACCAGAGCGAGCGGAGTTACGGGAAGTTCTGGCGGGCGATCGCGCTGCCCGATGGAGTCGACGCCGACGACTGCGACGCGAAGTTCAAGGACGGCGTGCTGGAGGTCGAATTCAAGGCGCCGGAGCCGGAGCAGCGGCGGAAGAAGTCGATTTCGATTCACTAGCAGGTGGTG
This sequence comes from Gemmatimonadales bacterium, assembly GCA_036500345.1. Classification (NCBI taxonomy): domain Bacteria; kingdom Pseudomonadati; phylum Gemmatimonadota; class Gemmatimonadia; order Gemmatimonadales; species Gemmatimonadales bacterium. The sequence continues at coordinate 131,018 of DASYCE010000008.1, forward strand.
GTGCAGGGGATGCAGGTGATGGGGGACGGGATGCGGCGCCGGTGAAGGTGGACCGGCGCCGTTGTCCTAGTGGAAGGTGGCGCTACTCCTTGATCCGTTCGCCCACGACGCTTTCGAACCCGTCGCTGTCGGTGTCGATCCCCCAGAACGTTGTTCGCGACACCACCACCGGTCGCATGATCCGCGGCAGGGTCAGCGTGCCGACCAGTGCGCCATGTGGATCGAAGATCTCCCATGGTGCTGTCGTCGCGTCGGGTTGCATCCGTAGCCAGACCGTCCCGTCGCCTCCGGCGATAACAATTGTGACCGGCACCTCATAGGCGGCGATTTTCACGGACTTGAGCGTCGAGGCCAACGGCTCCGGGAGGGGCTGTCCGCTGGCCGGATGAATCCGCGCTTCGATCGTGCTGTCGGCGAGGTGTTTTGAGATCGCGATTGCCGGTGAGGTCAGTGCCTTGGAGTAGATCGTGTCCCCGCGCGACGAGACCAGTGTCAGCCTGTACTTCGCGGTCGGTGTCGTCGGATTGCTCTGATCGAGAATCGCGATATCGCTTCCACTCGGTGCGATGTCGTAAATCGCGCCCTGGCAGAACGGGATCCTGACCTGGCGCCGGTCGACCCGCACGCCACACTCTCGCGCCGAGTAGTATGCAAGAACTCGTTGCAGGATTGCGTTGCGGGTCACGCGCAGGAACGGCTTTCGATCGGCTTCGAGGGGATACCATGTTGGACGTGACTCGTTGCGCGTGCGGATCGAGGCCATCATCGAGCCGTCCGCGTAAATCGCCATCGGCAGGATTCCGGCGAGGTCTGGCGTGCCGACGGTGTCGCCATTGGCGGCCGTGACGAGGTGAGCCCATTGGAAGTCGCGGATCAGTTTCCGGTCGGGGGAGATCATCGTGGTGCGGACGTTGTCGAAGTCGTTGACCCATAGGGTATCGCCGACCCAGCCGATGTTCGCCATGTTGCGGAACTCACCGGGCCCCTCGCCGCTACGGCCGTAGGTGCCGAGGCGCTTGCCGGTGGGGGAGAAGAAGAGGACGGAGAAGTCGCTGGGCTGAAGGACGGCGATGGTGCCATTCGGGGCGACGCCGATCCAGCTGAGTCCGGAGAGGTTCTCGGCGGTGGCGTCGATGCGGAGGTCGGGGACGGCAGAGAGGGTCTTGGGCGTCGATTGCGCCGCTGTGCCGGCCAGCGGAATGAGCAAGGCCAGGGCGGCCAGCGCACGGCGGAAGCTGCGAGGGGCGGCTCGGGTTGGCATAACGTAAGTCTACGTCATGGTTTGGGAGGTGAGAGCGGGTCTTGGCGGCTTTTCCGAGGGGGTCAGTTGCCTTAGCTTATCGCCCGAGTGGGGCCTGTAGCTCAGGTGGTTAGAGCGCACGCCTGATAAGCGTGAGGTCGGAGGTTCAACTCCTCCCAGGCCCACTGATCGTAAAGCGAAGTCCCGCATGGCGATACCTGCTCTGCGGGACTTCGCATTTTCACGATTTTTCGTTGGGAGTGGCCAATTGCAGTGGCCAAACGGACACCACGAAAACTAGATCGACACTGAGACGAGACGTGTTCGATTCGCCAATGACTTTTTCATGGTAGCTGTATCGGCCCGCTGGTAGCACTTGAGGATCGTTTGCGGCTCCTTCCAACCGCCGAGGTAGCAAAGATCCTTGAGCGGTGTCTCCTTCATCTCCGTGGCAAACTTTCTGCGCAGCGAATGCCATCCCATGCCGGGTTGGTGGGCGATCTTCGCTAGTGCCTCGCCACGTTGCCACCAATCGCGCCAGAGATGCCGCGACACCGGCTCCATGCTGTTCCCCGGTGCCGCGAAGATCCACGTGTCGCCAATGAACGGGTAACTCTTCCGCCTCCGCTGTAGCGCCGCCAACAATTCTGGCGTCATTGGCGTCTGATGTTCGAATCCGATCTTGTCGTGCGTAGCTCGCCACCGAACCGTTTCATCCTCGAAATTCACATCGGACCACCGCAACATGCTGATTGCTCCGATCCGGTGTCCGGTTTCGTTGGCGACAATCAGGGCGGTTTCAAACGTTGGATCGATCTGTGCCGCCACCGCGAGCAACGCGAGGTACGTCTCGTCATTCACGATGGGCCGCCTTGGCGATTCTTCCTTGGGGTAGTGCAGACCGTGCAGCGGGTTGCGCATGATGAGCGGACGGCCATCGTCATCGGTAACCGACATTGCCCAATTGATTGCCGAGCGGAGCAATTTGAGATCGTGTGTAATGACGCGATTACCCACCGGCTTACCCCTCACACGCCCGACACGTTGGTCGCCTCCCTTACGCCGCCAGACGATGTACTTGTCCCAATCGCGGCGATTGAGCGTTGACACTTTGCGGTCAGGGCCAAAGCAATGCAGGAACAACATTGCCGCCCGCTTGTCGTGGTGGCGTTTGCTCACCCCTTTTTGTGGTGTGACCTCACGCAAGTAATTATCAAAGAGCGAATGGAGTGTGGTCTCCTTGATGACGACCTTTTCCGGCTCGCGCAGTGCAAGCGCCACTTCCTCTGTCTTCTTCTTCGCGGCTTCCTGGTCCCGGTGCCCTAGGGCAATCCGTTTCTTCTTGCCGCGCTCGCGAAATTCGAGGAAGATCATGCCGGTTTCCGGACTTTCGAATGCACAGACCCGGTTCCGGCCCCACTCCCCAGCTGAGAAGCTCCATCGTTTCGCATCGGTCATCGTGGTACCCCTTTCTTGGAGTTCACGACAGCCCGCGCGATCTGCCCGGATGTAGCACCGGGAAGTTTGAAGGGAGGCGGGAAGGACCGCAACAGGGAAGGCTTCCGGGGCAGGTCGGACCGCCTGATTCTAGGCGCTTTCGGGCGGCCAACGTTGGGAATCTTCCCCTTACGAACCAGTGTGCCCAGATGGTCGGGGGAGTAGCCGGACTCGGCAGCGGCCTCGTGAAGGTTGAGCGCGACCTCCATTTCGGCACTGACTACGGCCTCGAAATCGGACAACATTTCTTCGCATAGCTCGGCGCCGTCAACCGTGGCGTGTCGGCGCCGCAGTGCTTCAGCTTCACTGCGCCACTTGGCGCGAAAATCATTTGGCGTCATCGCCGTTCCTCCTCCATGCGAAGGATCGTGCGATACAACCAGTCGTACCGGTCGAGCTGTACGATTTCGTATGGCGAACGACTGTGCGGCGGACACCAGCCTTCAGTTCTCCCACCGTAGTAGTGATACATGATGAAGACCCATCGCCGGTAATCGGCTCGCAACGCCCCAATTGTCTCATCCACAAGCATCTGCTGCGCGTCGTCACTTGTCGCGATGAGTCGTACGGTATCGTCTCCACATCTTTGGAGCGCAGCCCGAAATAGCCGTTCGGCTTCGTTCAAGAACCGAATAGGCGGCGGGCCAGCGAACAGATCTTCGTTTTCGGGCGGATCGTCAAACCGCACGAGGTCAAGACCGGCGAGCTGGTTGTCATCGAAAAGATCGTCCATGATGTGTCGCAGGATGTGTTGGCGGAGTACTCTGGGGTCGCGTTCCCGTTGCTCGCCTGCTTGGGGGATTTGCAACTGGGGTTCGACGTTCTTCACGTAGCGCTGAACCGTACGGACGCTGCTACCGACTCGCGCGGCGATCTGGCCGTAGCCAACTCCCTGACGACGGAGCGCGACCATCTGGTCGATTCTTTCTTGATCGACCCGTTGGCCGCCCGCTCGCTTGGGCGCCACGTCGGCAGGTCTGGTTTTTTGGGACTTACTCATCGAACCGCCTCGCTTCTGCTATCGGACTCAATCCCGCCACAATCCGGTCTGGCGACGGTCGCCGCCGTGTCATGCCGAGGACTCGACGTCCCGTTGTTTTCGGCCCGATCCCCGGGACGTGCCGCCCCCGGGGACGGGGGCTGGATGGCAACGTGTGCTAACAGATCGCCGAAATAAAAAGCCCCAAGGTCTCGTCAGCTGCCGTCGTGCCCCGGGACACGGTACTGTGGGTTCCGGGCGATGAAGTCGAGCAAGTGCTGGACGTGGATTACAAGCGTTCCATCGTCGGCTTTGCCGCCCACCAGGCGTCCGTTCTCGACCCACTTGTAGATCGCCACTCGGGTTACCTGCGGCCGCAAGATGACCCCAGCCTCGATATGGGTAACCCAGTCATTCAGCCCGACGTGCCTGTTGAACTGGCGCCCGCCACGCGTGTACATGAGATCGAAGCCGTTGTTGTCCGGGGACGTGAAAGCTTCGATTCCTTCGGGGCGGTAGTAGGCCAAAGCGGCTCCTGGTGGCACTTTATGCTAACACCCGGGCATCCTGCGTCAAGCCTTAGTTACAACTGGGCCGTCGGCCGGTCGATCTGGGGTAGCTTCATGGACATATCCCGGCCCAATGACTGGTGAGCTTTCGCCCGTCCATGTGTATCGCTGCCCTTGGGGTGCTCGCCATATCATGAACAAGTCCAAACATCGCAGGACGATGCGGCGATGGTCAGCGTCGAGGGCGATAGTTAGCGGGTCGATGTATCGGCGGGCTTCCGTCCCAAGCACCAAGGCGTGCCGCGGGTGAGTCGCTACGCCCAATTGGCGTCGGCCGTTGACCGTGCCTTTGAGACGCGCCAACCAGTGATCCTGTTTGGGGCGTGGAAGCCTTCAGGCTCGTTGCCCGCTGCGGTCGCTGCGCTGTTGTTGCGTAGTGTTGACCGCCTCAGCCAGCAGGTGCCGATCAATCCCACAGTAGGATTCGTTCCGTTTGTTCGGATTGACGACGCGGCGCTCAGCCGCCCGGTTCGAGTGTCCGGAGTGGTGACGTCCCGCAAGCGTGCGCGCGTCGGGCGAATCGCGGCACCCCGCAAGCATTCACTCGATCTGATTCAAACCGATTGGGATGTTGCCGCCCAGGTTGCCGCGGCGGAAGCACCGCAATCGCGCCTGCCGATCAAATCGTTCTTCGCTGTCGATCATGTCGATTTGGACGGCCGTCTCACGCCTGGATCACGTTCCGGGCTTGGACATCACACCAAGCGACAGCTGCCTCGAGTCCCTGCCCTCCGAGTCGTCACGCCGCGGGCGGCCTCGCCCGCAGCAATTGCAGGACTGTCCGGCTGCGAGTTGCTTTTGATCCGCCTTCGAACGCGTGGGACCCGGACCGTTGAACTGATCAGCGACATGCTCGCCCGATTGCCGCGCGACATGCCCGTCATCGTCGCTGCTGATACGGCGTCAGAACTGTCCACATTCTCGGATGCGCTTCCCGTGTCGCTTTCTAATCCGGCGATCGCGCTTTCCCCGGCTCCGAAAACACCAGCCATGGTAGTTCTTTCGACGGGGCAGGCTCGACTTCAGCTTGAAGAACAGTTTCGGTACGCTCTGCCGACGTCGGACATGAGTCAAGACGAGGCAGCAATCGCGGCGCTGGGTCTTGCTACGTGGAATGCCCAGTGGCGATCGATCGCCGATGCTAGTTCGTCATCTGGGTCTCGTGATCGGCTTGGTCGAGCGATCACCGACCTTCGTCGAGTCAGCCAATCCTCTGCTGATCGTTTTTCACTTATGCTCGACGTGCTCTCTCGTACAACGGCGGACGCAGTAGCCCTCGGGCATGAAAGGCGTCGAATCGTGGAGGCCGCCGTTGCAAATGCGGCGACAAGAACCGGGGCGAAGGTACTAGTAGTAGTCGGACACCATGCGGAGACCGCTGTACTTCAGCAAGTTGCGATAGCCCGCGGCTGGTCACGCGATGTTGGCGTGGTCGTGGCCCGCGACGCCGCACGCCTACGGCACCCTGCTGATTTCGTCATTGTTTGCGGCAACTACGGACCCGAGACAATGGATATCGCGCTGGCATCGTCCCCGACGTCAATAACCTGGGTGCTGGATCCAATTGAGACCTTCCAGGCATCGGGGCAGGTACACTTTCAAGCGTCAGTTCTACATCGGGTCGGACTTGCGAGCATGGCCGATGTGTTGGCCGTCATGGATCACGCCCTTTCCGAAGCTGCAGCTGGGACGCGTGCCCCCACCGTGGATCACCACCCAGGGTTGTTTGATTGGGCGCACGGACCGGCGATCGCCCGCGCGGGCGTCGGCATGGACGCAGTTGAATCACAGGAGGAGATTGATTCAGATGCGGATATGGTCGTCCTACTGGAGAGTGGCATACAGCTGCGTGTCAACGCGGCACGACGCTTTGACGTCATGCGGTCACAGTCGCCCCACCCAGAATCGGTAAAGGCCGCGGATCTTCGGCCCGGAGACGAAATCCTTCTCATTCGCGGTGCGCACCAAAGTACGCTAGCGGAGCTCCTGCTCGAGGACATGGATACCTCTGAACTTCAGGCCGAGGCGAACGCGCGGACACTTTGGGGTACAATTGTTCGCAGCTTGATCGCGACGAACCGCCTCAAAGCTGCCAACATCGCGAGGGCCCTCAAGAGCGACGGGCTAGTGGTTTCTAGCCAACGTGTGGCCGCATGGATGCGTCCCGGCACCGATCAGAGCACGCCCCGCGATTGGAAAGAATTTCTCGGCTTCAGTCGCGCAATTGGGATGGGCCTTCCGGACGGCGATCTGCGGGCTTCGTTTGAGGCCATCAAGCGGTGGCGTATTGGGCATCGATTGCGTGGGCGCGAAGTCGTGAGGGCCGTGCGGTTGGCATACTTTGGTGGATTGTCGGCCGCGGACCTGGCAAAGATTGAATCACGATGGGGGTTCGGCGTTCGCGACCTTATCGAAGGGTGTTCCCTCGATGAAGTCGAAGCTGTGATTCGAATTAAGTGAGGTACCAATGACGGGATTTCCACCGGAAGTTATTAACGGATTTGCAAGAGGGGTGTCCGGCCTCTTTGCCCAGGCGGCGAAGGGCGAGGACAGCGCATCCCTCCGATTCGCGGCCCAACGGCCATATGAGCGAATTCTCGCAGGATTCTTGACGCCCGTGGACACTGACCTCTTGACCGGGCCGGGGCAAGTTCCTGACGATACCAATTACGAGCAGACGAACTTGGGATTTGAATGGTGCCTTCCGTTGGATCGTATCAAGCAAAGCGATCGATTGTTAGTCGGGGTCAGCTTGTCAGGATATGTACGATCACTTCCAAGTTTCGCCGAAGCAAGTCAGGACGCAAGGTTCCGGCAAGGCGCGTGGAGGGTTGGTGAGTGTTGGCAGAGAGTTTCGCTGTCCGACGTCGACGCTCCGGCGCTGAAAGCGGAAATTGACGTTGCGGGGCTGGTGAAGGCGGGCCTCGTGGAGATTGACCTGTCGGATCAGCTGGTCGCAGCGTGGCGGGCTCGCGCCGCGAGCATCGGAGGGCTTTATCCGGGGCGCGTCCCGCTCGATCTTCATCCACCGGATATTGCTGACGAGGCGTCCTATCAAGCGTGGGTTAGTCAGTCTCTCGCGGGAAAAGCCGCCGCGGCTCCACTATGGCGACCCAAGCTGGACCTGCGGGTGTTTCCGTCTCCGACTGAGCACAACGCCGTCCGGGTCCTCTTGCGTGTTGTCAATTTGTCTGAACCAGCGACACAAACAAACTCGGCGTATTGGGATCCTCGCCTCTACTCGGTTGCGGTTGCTGCGACGATTCCCGCGCACGCGCATCGCGACACCGAGTTTCGTATTCTCCCGGACAGCTACCGCTACAATCGAGCCGTGCCGCTGATCGGAATCAATTGTCAGCCGCGTATGACACGCTCGGCTACACTACTCCAGGTTCAGACGGAGGCCGTTCCGATCGTCGGCGGGCAGCGGCTGATGCCACGCGAGATTGTCGGTGGCGCACCGCTGTTCGCCGCACTGGCTCTAGCCGACTGCGGCCTTCCTACGCTGGAAGCAATCCAGGCGGACATGCGGGCGTATGATGCGAACGTGTGGCAACAAAAGGTCGAATCCTTTCCCGATGGCCGCGAGCGACAAGACGCGGAACGCGATCGCGAGCAGTTTCGAAGTGAGTTGCGATCGTTTGAGTCCGGCCTATCGCTCCTGCGGTTAGGTGGGGAGGTTGCGACTGCATTCCGGCTGATGAACGAAACGATGAGTCGGCTGGGGCGCGGGCGCCGGCGCACATTTGACCGGTGGCATCTATTCCAAATCGTCTATATCGTCGGGATGCTTCCGTCACTGATTGAGGGATCAGAGGAGTGGAAGGTAGGACAGGGAAGGCTGAACCTCCTTTGGTTTCCGGCAGGCGGAGGGAAGACTGAGGCATTCCTTGGGTTGATACTGTGGCAGGTGTTCCGCGACCGCCTGCGAGGGAAAGCGTTCGGGATCACCGCCTTCCTGCGCTATCCGCTTAGGCTGCTCACGTATCAGCAGCTACAACGTATCTGTCGCGCTTTAGGTAAGGCTGAGCTGGTGCGACGGGAGGCCGGGATCACCGGCGATCCATTCAGTGTCGGCTACCTGGTCGGCGAGACAACAACGCCAAATAGGATTTCGGATGAGCTTCACCAAAAGCTCCGATCCGGAGTTCCGGTTGACTGGCAACGGGTATTCGCGTGTCCCACATGTGATTCGCGCACCGTGTTGCTCCGATACAACGAATCCCTCCGACTGGTCGAACATTTCTGCGATGCTGCGGGATGTGCTGCGGGTAAGAAGCGCCTGCCGTTGTATATCTGTGATGATGACCTATATCGGTACTTGCCCACAGTGGTTGTCTCCACAGTCGATAAGCTCGCGGGCCTCGGCCAGAATCGGCGCTTCGCACAACTGTTTGGTCGGATCGACATGTGTTGCCCGACGCATGGAGCAGCGTTTGGCGGAAGTAACGGGACGCTTTGCGAAGCCTCACGTGAGCTAGGTGCCGGACGGACGGCGGACACGTGTGGCGGCCTTCCTTTGCTGAAGAGCCCGTTCAAGCACCTCAGTCCTAGCTTGCACATTCAAGACGAGCTTCACTTGTTGAGGGAGGCGTTGGCAACATTCGACGCACATTACGAAACGGCCGCAATGGCAGTGCAGCGTGAGTTGTCTTCCAGCAAGAGTCATTGGACACTCATCGGCTCGACGGCGACAATCGAGGGTTATCGCGAGCAAGCGAGACATCTGTACCTATCTGACGCGGTACGATTTCCAAGCCCAGGCCCGGAGGCGTACGAAAGTTTCTATTACACGGCCGATCCGACGCGTCTGGGTAGAATGTTTGTGGGGCTATTAGGTGTCGGCAGAACGCACACGCCGACAGTGGCGCGAACGATTGGACTACTTCATACCCTCGTCGAACAGATTCGTGCCGATTGTTCGCGAGACCCCGACGCCGTACGCAGCAGGCTCGGCATGGCTAATGCGATGACCCAAAATCTGATCGATCTCTGTTTTCACTACGAAGTTGTGCTGACTTATGTTCTTACCCGGAAGGGCGGGGATCAGGTTGGCGAGGCGATCGACTCGCGGGTGCGAAGCGAAATCGAGACCCTAGGGGGGGCGGAGCTCCGAGTTGAGTCATTCAACGGGAGCGTTGACATGCCACGGATGATCGGAACCATGGAGGAGATCGAGGACAGTAGCCCGGATACTCCGCTGGGGGAACGGATTCGAGGCGTTGTTGCGACAAACATCATCAGCCACGGTGTAGACATCGACCGCTTCAACCTCATGGTGTTTGCGGGCCTGCCCAGGCAGTTTGCCGAGTACATCCAAGCGTCGGCCCGTGTTGGCAGGCAATTGCCGGGCATTGCGGTATTGGTCGTAACCCCTCAGGCAGAGAGAGATCGAAGCGTTCTTGATCGGTTCGACAAGTGTCATGAGTATGTTGACCGCCTTGTCGAGCCGGTGCCAATCAACCGGTGGTCTGAGCCCGCGCTCGCTCTCACGCTACGGGGAGTGCTCGCGGCGTACTTGATGGGGGTGGCCTCTCATCGCTTGGGTCGCGAGGTGTACCTCGTTCGACACGTGCGCGACAACTTTGGCCAGCCGGGATACGAGGCTCTTTCCGAAGACGCCGTGCTTCGCTGGGTCGTGGAAGCGATCGGAGCGCAATCCGATGATGCGCCCCCAGGGTTCGCAGAGGCCGCTCGACTGTTGACTGCCCGACTGTACGGGGGGGTCACCGGTGCATCCGCCGACCATGATAAGCAACCGTTGAATTCTCATTTGGAAGCGATGCGAAGCCTCCGTGATATCGACGAGCCGGGATATATCCGTCTGCCCAGTCAAGATGCGTCGGACCTGCGTAGGATGGGGATCTGACTATGACTACGCCACCTGTTGATATGGTGAGAAGCGTCTCGCAGCTCCTATACACATACTTACCCGATAAGACGGTTAACTGGGAGGATGGAGCCGGCATTGTTCGCCTCGGGGCGCCGCGGCTCGATAGCGCATGGCCCTTGTCGCGGGCTCGGTTCGTTTTGACGGAAGTAAGTGCATATCTCGATCGTTGGCGCCAGCGCGGCGGAGAAGTTGATCGGCGGTTTCCGCCAACTTCCTCGGTCGATCGATTCACAGTGGGAACGCCTCGGGGAATTGTGTCCGCATTGCTGGATACCGCTGTATTCTGTCGTGTGTGCCACGGGTTCTTTCCCAAGAAGCCACGGCCTCACGGCAACCAGTTGATTTGTCCGTCTTGCAAGAGGCCGCAGACGTTGCGCCAAGTCGGATTCATTTTCGTTCACGGCTGCGGAGAAAGTGTGCCAATCGGAGATGCGATTCCGATTGAGAGCAAGAACCATCCAGGCACAATTTTTTGGGCGAAGACCAGGTGTCCGACCTGTCCGGACGGCGGAGTGCTCCGAATCGACGATCGAGCTGACCGCCTATCGGCCCTCAAGATTTCGTGCGAGCGCTGTAAGTCAATTGTTGTTGATCGGCTTCTGGCGCGCTGTCCTCGATGCTTTCCGCGGATTTTCAAAGAGGCGCAAGCGTCCGGACAGTCGGGAGGGCAGCTGGCGTTTCGCTCCGCAATGCGGATTACTCGACACTCGGCAAACAACGCATACTACCCTCATACAATTAATATTCTTCGCCTAGATCGACCGCTTGTCGTGCAGGGTTCCCCCGAACAGCGGTGGCTAGACTCGCTCTTGCCCCAAGATGAGCGTACGAGTCGAGTCGGCTCGGCTCAGACGATCAGCGAATTGGTTGAGCGACTTCGTGAGGGTGAGCGGGCCGGTGACCAGGCCGCCGTTGCAGCCGCTCATCTTGCCATCGCTGCGGCAGTGGCGCCACAAGCACCGAGTACCACGTCACAGGGCTATCAGGGCCCGGCCCTGTGCCCGGATGTTGTTCAATCTGTTCGCGAATGCGTCGCGTTGCTCTCTACTGTTCGGCGACATCCCGTCACGAACGTGGCAACAGGCTTCGGAAACGCGATTCCCCTCGAAACCACTCGTCGGCTTGGACTTGGCCGAATCGATGTTGTCGCGGACCTCCCTGTCGTCTCTGCTGTTTTTGGGTATTCCCGTAGGTCCGCTGATCCGACCTATAAGGAGGAAAATGCGGCTGGGGACTTCGCGACAAGCATTCGACCGTTTCCCGTTCTTGATCAAGATGCGGCCAGAAGTCTCGGCAGCGCCCTAGGAGAAAACACCGTCCCAATTCTGGCGAGGGAGGCGTTACATGAGGGCATAGCGTTGTTTCTTGATCCCGCTGCTGTCATCAAGTGGCTTCAGGTCCAGGGAGTAACGCTGGTTGGCGATAGCTCTGAGGAACAGCTAGCTACACTGTTGGGACTGCTCGAGCCGGTTGATCGTTTGTATGACAACATTTGGGAACTTCCTGTCCGCAGGCTTGTATGGGGGCTGTTGCATAGCGTGTCCCACTGCGCCTTGAAGGCACTGAGCCGCGTAGCTGGCATAGAGGCAACGGGCCTCGCTGAATACCTCTTCGTTCCACTTCTCGGAACTGTGGTGTATTCCACCGCGACAATGCAGCTCGGTGGAGTTCACACAGTCGCCAATCATCGGCTGAGCGAATTCCTCGACACAATACGGGAGGAAGCAGAACGATGTTTGTACGACCCTGATTGCCTTCACCGGGAGTCGGCTTGCCATGGCTGTATACACGTCCCTGAAATTGCCTGTCGGGCTTTCAATCATGGACTAGCCCGATCGTTCCTCGTCGGTGGCCGTTCGCCATGGGTTCCTGCCGCTGATCAAACGAGGACCGTCGGGTTCTGGGAAGTCACGGCACCGGGATGAAATCGCGGCCCGTTGACGATGTGTGGTTCGAATATCACGATGCATGTTTGGCGCATCCAACTGCTGTCGCGACGATTGAGCAAGCGCTGGCAGAATCCGAACAGCTCCAGATCTCCGTTCGAGAGATAGCCAGTCAGCTGGCTGGAACTGGCATTACGTACGATCAGGTAGCGCGGACTCTCGCAGCGATAGGACGGCTCGGAGCACTGCTCCCAATCTCCGAGGCAAACTATCGTCGGATTCCAGACGCCGATGCGAAAACGCGGCCTGAGCGGCACGCGGCTGTGAGAGCTATTGGCTGGGCGACTCGCGACCTAGGTAGAGCCATCGAATGTGACTTACTCGTGGCGATGCCTGCTGACGCCGCGGGCTATGTTGGTTCGGACTTCAGTCGACACTTCTACGATCTTCGGACGACGGTAAGGACGCTTGTGGCGGAGGCGTCGAAACGGGTGATACTCGCGGCGCCGTATTGGGATGAGCAAGTCGCATCAGACTTGGCGGACCTCCTAGAACGGCGCCTTCGAGCCGGAGTTAGAGTCGCCGTTCTTGCACGGCGTCCCCAGGCAGGAACTACAAACGAGCGGGCCTTGGCGATCCTGCGCGCCGCTCTTGCCGACTCGCCAGGCTCCGAGGTCCGGATTCTGGAACGAGCATCGAAGGTCGACCCGTTCGGCGCGTCAACGTTTCATTTCAAGGTCGCATGTGCGGACTCGCGCCGCGCCTATCTTGGCTCCGCCAATTTCAACACCGCTGGGCTCAATTCACGTTGGGAACTTGGCGTGCTCCTTGGGCCGAGAAACGCCGGCGTTCTTGCGCAGTGCCTCGAAGGGCTGTGGTCTGCGGCGTCGGCGCAATGAGCAGAGACGTCAATGAAAGCTAACGGCACTCGGCGTGAGCGCGGAGCATATTATACGCCAGCATGGGTGGCGAACGCTCTCGCACTTTGGGCGATCAGATCCCACCGTGACAAGGTTTTGGATCCAGCGGCGGGGAACGGCGATCTGCTTCTCGCGGCGGCCGATCGAATTGCAGCGCTGGGGGGCATTCCGACGACGCAGTTGTTCGGGGCAGAGCTACATGGGCCGACTGTGAACCGCCTTAGGAAACGTCTTGCTGGCATCGCCTCGGCAACCAACCTTTTGCACGGCGATTTCTTCGCGGTCGCTGACGGATTGGGGAGTTGCGATGCAATCGTTGCGAATCCCCCTTACGTGCGTCATCATGACATTCCGGTTCGGCGAATGTCCAGTATGCGTGCTTCCCTCAATGGGAATGCCCAAGTTGTCGAAGGCAAGGCGTCGGCCTGGGCTTACTTTGTCGCGCACGCTCCGACACTCCTGAGGGCTGGCGGTCGGGCGGCGTTTGTGCTCCCCGCCGAAGTGTTGAGCGCCGACTACTCAACGGCAATCGTCCAGTATCTCGCGACGAAGTTCAACAGCGTTCAGCTCGTCTATTGCAATGGCGACGTATTTCCCCGACTGAATCAAAAGATTGTGCTGTGTCTTGCGGACGGCTACCGCGCCGACAAGCGTAGCGAATGTACCCCTCAGTGGACCCAGGTCGATGCGCGTGCGCCAACACGTCAGAGCGACATTGTGCCGTGGAGCACCGCGACATGGGGCGACGTGCCAGGCGGCTGGCGGTTGCCGCGATTGCTCGCCTCTCCCGGGGCGATCAAATTGAACGAATTGCTTTCTCGACGCGCTGGGGTCAGGGTGCTCGGCGAAATCGCGTCCGTTGGAATTGGTTACGTGACTGGCGGCAACGAGTTCTTTCACCTCAGTGAATCCGACCGGCAGCGCCATGGCCTCCACGCGAGGCATCTCACGAAAGCGCTTCCGAGTTCAGGAGATGCACGTGGGGCCAGTTTTGGGGAAAGCGACTGGGAGCATCTTAGGGCGAGCGGGCGGCCATGTTGGCTGCTCACACCGAAACACACTCGAGATGTGGCGGTACAGCGGATTCTTAGGAAAGGCCGGTTGGCGAAGGTGCACAGAGGCTATAAGTGCGAGAATCGTGAAAACTGGTGGAAGGTGCCGCTTAGGGCGCCCGCGCCGGCATTCATGGGGTACACTGGATCCATGCCGACAATCCGCGAGAATGGCGCAGGTGTGGCCGTCTCAAACTCACTCTTTGAATTGAGCGCCTTGGAGGACGTCTCCGCGCGCTCGCTAGCACTCGGCTCGATAACATCCGTATTCCAGCTAAGTGCCCTTTTGAACGCGCGTGTACTTGGGGGAGGGCTGAGGAAGCTAGAGCCGTCCGACGTGTCTCGGGCGAGTATCCCGGTCGCAGAAGTCACAAGCAAGGATTTTCGCCGTGTGGATGCTCTACTCAGAAGTGGGAATGCGACGGCTGCACGCCTTTTGGCCGACCAAATTGTTTTGAAAGGGGCGCTTGGCTGGACTGACGCCGCTATCGCCGACCTCCAAGACGCAGGTAGAGATTAGGAAGTGGGCCCGCTACGAATTCCTACCTCATCGCGGCTCGAATTCGTCCGCCAGTAAGCCGGACCAATCCGCGCTCTCGAACTGACGAAAGATCATATACGAACCCCTGCCATCCCGCTCGCTTCGCGCCCGGGGACAGCGGTTTTCGAGGAATGAACATCTCTGGGTGCTGAAGATCGGCGGGTAGGTAATAGATCACGTAGTCGCGATTGCCAGCGAGTAGGACCAGAAACAACGGGAAATAGATGCCCATCTCCATCCGGGCTCGTTGGACGCTCCATGCAGCGCCAAGGACACGCGATGGCACTCGTTCCGCGTCGGCGACGGTAGAGGTCTTCACTTGTGCCAAATACCCGCAAAAATCACATATCACGTCTGCACACTTGAAGTTGACCGGAAGCCGCTTCAAGCAGCTCGACCTCTTGCAATGCGGGCAGCTGCACCGAGTCGTGGTGAGGCGCTCGCCGAGTTCTCCCAAGTCTTGCTTCGCTGTGGCCATTTGTCGTCCTCGTAATATCGATCCCCATCGTCACAGTATCGGGCGGAGTCAAGAGCGACGGCACCGTGGGGCCGACGGAATGCGCAACGACCTTAACTCGGCCCCTGGTTGCGTGTCAGGGGGAGAATCGGCATCGATACCGTCGGTCCCTATGCCGGTGCGCCTTAGGGGAATTTCCTCACGTTCACATACAATCTGTAATGTCCGCACGGCCGCAGCAGGCATTCGATGACCCACAATTACACGACGGATCGCGGTAGGAATTGGGAACCATTCGAGCGGCGTTAGTAATCGGGCCTCCTGCTCATACGACCATTCGTTGTACTTGGAGGCCAGGATTTCGGTCGCCGCGACTTCCGGATCGAAGGGGCGGTCATGTTTACGTTAGCGAACACACCGCGATAGGTGACCTGCTTAAGCTCTGGCAAGTCGGCCGGAAGGTCGATCTCAATCGCGAGGCCAGAGAACCCCGAAGCATAGTGCGCCCAGGGAAGGTGCGAATTGAAGGTCCTCGAAAACGCACAAATCCGAATACGCCTTTTGTGTTTGATGATTTCGGACACCTCGTCCGCTCGATCGCGAAGCTCGTTGCCTTGGAAGGATGACGTGAACGCGCACTCCATCGGGTCGTTGAGGTCTGCCCAATCTGAGCAGTAAACTCTTCTTGATAGGATGATGTCGACCGCGAACGTAGTTGAGAGATGGGTCGGAACTTAGACAATAGCATTGGCCGATTCCTTTGCCCCGATGCCGCCGTTTCCGGCGCAATGGTTTCGCGTGTCAGGCCTGTACTGCGAGGTACGCCGAGCGTATGGCGTCCAGGTTGCGGTCTCGGGCGAGTTCACAGGCGAGCCGCACCTCATAAAATGTGCGTGGGAATTCGAACCAACAGAATGCGGGCTCTATATCATCGAGCAAAGCGAAGTCTCCTGCCGCTTGACCGTACCGATACCAACCAGACGAGAATACCTCAAACGTGGTACCCCAAAGTCCAAAGTGTGTCACAGTCAGGCAAGTCCCCCGCCGTCCGGCGTGGGCGATTGCAAACCCAAACCTGCCGTAGTCAAATTCGGATGACACTCGCGCCCCAATGTCGCGCAGACACGACGTTAGGGAGCGCCGTGCCTCCTGCTCGTCAACGAAGTTGGCGGCTGCTGCAGCGATTAGGAAGAGCTTAATGGTCCAGCCATCGAATGTATGAACGCCAGCGAATTGTTCGCGCCGCGGTGCGACGTCAATGGACGATGGACTACTCATGAATGTCGCCGAGGATCGGCCGTACAATCACTTCATCAACAACGGCTTGCTCACTTAGTTCTGGAATCGTCGCGACGATAATGGCGATGTCATGCGGATCGAGCAGGCGATTGGGTGCGAGGTCGACCCCCGCCCACATGTCGGTAAGAGTGCCCCCCGGTGACACGAAGCTCACTCCGATCCGCGAGCCCTGCAATTCGTGCCTGAGGTTCTGTGCAAAGCCTCGGAGCGCCCATTTTGCAATTCCGTAGGTGGGTACCAGCGGGTAGGGTTCATAGGCGGCGGTCGACCCGATGATGATGATTCGAGGTTTTGTTCCGCGGGACAAGCTTGGCAGAAGGGCTTTCACGAGGAAGACATTCGCGTCGAGGTTAACTGCCATATTCCTTCGAAAGGTGTTTTCGTCAACGGCACTCAATGATTCCTCGATAAAAATGCCTGCGCCAAGTACCAGCAGGTCCAGCGACGCGGAGTCGCTGGCAAACGCCTCCGATACAGAATCCGCCGCTGCCGCACCGGCTCCAAGATCTACGGCAAACGTTCCGACTGCATTGGCGAAGTCCGCTTTGGCCGCCGCCAGGTGCTCAGGATCTTGTGCAACTAGGAAGAGTTGCCAGTTGCGTGCATACAGCTCAGTTGCGATTGCTTTGCCGATTCCCCGGGAGCCACCGGTAACTAGGGCAGTTCTCATTTAGTCCTCTATGTCTTGGATTGAGCTAGAATCCGCCGTCGCACGAACGGCATCGCGAATTGTAGCAGTCGGTCCCTAATCTGTGCGTTCTTCCAGTCACTGCCACTCACAATTGCACGACAGGATGCGGCACCGCACATACACATCGATCGAAGTATCCATGTGTCATCGAGTTCCCAGTATGCGTAATCGACAGTGACTTCCTCGCCGACGGTGAGGTCGCGTGCGGCAACAACGGTGACTGCATCGAGAAAACCTGCGCTTGGGTCACACGAATGGTTCAGGTAGTCGGACAGATCCCTCTGGAGCCCGGCCAGTTGACACAGTACGACGCTTTCCGCCACGCCGACGGATGTGGATCGGAGCACGCGGGGATCAGAGTGGGAGCGGTGGTCCAGTAGATAGCCACCCAATCGAAGGATATGCCCTCCCGCAGGAATCGGCTGGTCCACGACGATGCCGGCGCCGTGAATTCCCGAGCTACTGAGGCGCACCGACGGAGCGAACCAAGGTTCGAGGTCCGGGATGTCCGGTAATGTCTGGGGTGTCATATGAGCGGCACGGGATCCGGGAGGCCGTCGAGCATGAGCTTGGTCAGATCGAGGACATATGTTTCGAGGGCCGGTCGGTCGGTTGCAGAATGATCAATAAGCCAACTCGCAACGTAGATGTTTACCATGATCCCACGCATGATCGCCCAGAGCTCGGGCAACGGAATCGCGGTCGGCGTTCCATCAATCGCCGCGACATAGAGCTCCGCAGGGACTTCTTCGCACTTGTCGAGGGCGACGCAGTCAAGATCAGGCTGGAGGTACTCGAATTGGACTCGCTTCAGGTCAATCCCAAGCGAGCGCGCATGATGCCGAAACAGTCGTCCTTTGGCGTGGGTCACCTTGACATCTGTGTTCGTCAATTCGAACGCGACCCAACGGACCGGGCCATCGCTACGGGCAACCTTGGCCATTGCGGCGAGAAGTAGCCTCATCGCTCGTCTCTCAACTGACGCAACTCCGGGCTGTACCGCGACGTACGCGATGAACAAGACGCTAGCCGATGCCACGAAGATCGCCTTGGCCATCCCAACCACTTCGCCTTGATAGCGCGCGGCGAGGAGCAGGTGCATCACTTCGGGCAGATCACTCCTGCGGTCAAGATTGAAAAGATCCTGCCCGGATGTCACGCAGTCACGCGCGCCGTTCAGGCAATGGGTTAGGTATTCCGGGGAAACGCGTTCGTTCGCTTCGATGCGCTGTAGATACAGCGAGTGAATCTCGTCAACCAGTGCTCGTTGCGGCCTACAGATATACGTCACGGTAATTCGCCGCTTCATCCTGTCGTACAGAAGCGTGGCAAGCACGGTGGCTATTAGTGCGAATACGGCCGCTGCCGCCGGCGTCCAGAGATAGCGATCAACCAATGTTGCGATTGAGGTTGTGTCTCGAGGGCCTTTTGCAGGCTGCCGAGGTTGAGATACCGAAGGAGCTTGTAGAACACCGATCGCCGTCGGCCTAGCAACTGAGGTGCGCAGCGGCAACGCCTCGGCTCTGATAGAAGCGCATGAGACGAGGCAAACAATGAAGGCTACGGTTGCAGCTCTTGCACGCATGCGATCAGCTACACCTCGTCCGATGGTCGCCTGGGCAAGCTCGCCCACCGGTGTGACGGTTCTGAACGATCTGCATGTGGAGATGGCCGGAATAATACTCTATCGTCAGGGGCGCCGGCTGCGATGCTGTGCGTTTGTCTAGCGAACGAACTATGCGAATAGCCGACGCCCAAAGAGCGCCGGGACAGGCGATCGATTCGGCGAGCCCAGGATTCGATCTTGAGCGGTTCAATCTGATCCTCCGTCGGGCCGGCATTCAATCCGTGAGTCGCAGGTAGCCCGATCCGCGCAGAGTGTGCGGATTGGCGTGAGGTCGCCGGGAGTGGCCAAAGGTGGTCAACTGAGTCTCACGCTAAGCGGTCGTGAGGTCGAGGAGTGGCCAAATGCAGTGGCCAAATAGCCCAATAGGGTCCGATCCCACGAAAAAGCGATCCGGGCCGATCACGCGAACTGTCAATGAGTTAGCGGTTTTTTCGCGGGATTCGGACCCCCACAAAATCGAGCTGATAAGCGTGAGGTCGGAGGTTCAACTTGACCCAAGGTCGGCCG
>DASYCE010000009.1 GCA_036500345.1 Gemmatimonadales bacterium
GCATCGAGCACGGTCAGGATAAACAGCGCCTCGAACATGATCGCGAAGTGATACCAGATGCTCAGCAAACGCTCGCCGCCAATCGTGCTGGAAAAAATCTGTGCCATGCCCACTGCGAGTGATGGCGCGCCACCGGCGCGACTCAGAAGCGTCAATTCGCCGACTTTGTGCGCCAAGTCGGTCATCGTTTGACCGGCGAGTGGAAATCCCCAATTGCTGATGGTCGCCGCGGCGGCTTCGGGCGTCGCTCCGACAATTCCAGCTGGGCTGTTGATTGCGAAATAGACGCCTGGCTGCATGGCGCAAGCCGCCACCATTGCCATGACCCCCACAAACGACTCCAGCAACATCGCCCCGTAGCCGATAAAGCGTGCGTGCGTCTCGCGCAGGATCATTTTTGGGGTTGTACCGGACGAAATCAGGGAGTGAAACCCGCTGATCGCACCGCACGCGATGGTGATGAAGCAGAAGGGGAAGAGCGACCCGGCGAACACCGGGCCGGTGCCGTTCACGAATTGGGTCATCGCCGGCAGCTTCATTTCCGGCAACGTCACGACGATCCCGAACGCGAGTCCGGCGATGGTGCCGATCTTGATGAAGGTGGAGAGATAGTCGCGCGGCGCGAGGAGCATCCATACCGGCAGGACCGACGCCACGAAGCCGTAGATCATCAGCCCCCAGGCGATCGTCGTGGCGCTCATCGTGAAGATCGGCGCCAAGGTCGCCGACTCGGCGACCCAGCGACCGGCCACGAGCGACAGGAGGACCAGCGCGATTCCGCCTGCCGTCGCTTCAAGGGTGTGCCCGGGGCGGATCACCCGCATCCAGAATCCCATCAGGAGCGCGATCGGAATGGTGCAGAGGAGGGTGAAGACACCCCATGGTGAAGCGGTGAGCGCCTTCACGATCACCAGTGCCAGGACCGCGAGAAGAATCACCATGATCGCCAGGATCGCGATCATCGCCAGTGTCCCGGTGAACGGGCCGATTTCTTCCTTCGCAAGCTGACCGAGCGACTTCCCGTCGCGCCGCGTCGAGGCGGCGAGGATCACGAAATCCTGCACCGCGCCGCCCATGATCACGCCGACCACGATCCAGATGGTGCCGGGGAGATATCCGAATTGCGCAGCGAGGACCGGCCCGACGAGTGGACCGGCGCCGGCGATCGCCGCGAAGTGATGACCGAAGAGGACCCACCGCGATGTCGGTACGAAGTCGCGACCATTGGAGAAGCGGTGCGCCGGGGTGACCCTGCTATCGTCGAGCTTGACGACCTTGTTGGCGAGAAACCGGCTGTAGAAGCGATAGCCGATCAGGTAGCTGCCAACCGCCGCGAGCACGAGCCACGCGGCGTTGACCGTTTCGCCGCGATGCAGCGCCAGCATTCCCCAGCCGGCGCTGCCGATGACAGCGATCAGAAACCAGACGAGTGCGGCCATGCCTCTCCTAGAATCTCGGTGCAGCGTACCGTTCGAGCCATTCGTCGCCGTTCTCCGCGCGAGCGAAATAGACCACGCCCTTGCCGAAGCCGACCAGCCGAACGCCCTGAGGAATCCTGACCCGGCCGACGAGTCCCTTCGCTTCGGAGACGACATCGTAGGTCTGCACCTGGTCTCCGCGCGCATGATCGCGCGGCACCCAGAGCATCCCCGTGCCATCGAACATTACCGTGTACTGCAGATTCTGCGGGACCGGCGGCTTGTACGCGGGAAAGGTCGCCAGCGGCTGCGCCGCCATCTTGTCGATCACCGCTTTCATGTCGATCGGACTCGGTGCGGTGGTCGTCGCTCCCGGGGTGCTTCCGGGTGCTCCGCCGGCCGGGGTCGGGGCGCTTCCGCCCGACACCGCGCGGGCGCCACCAAGGGCGGCGGCGGCTCCCGCGGCCACGCCGGAGGTGAACGTCATATTGCCACCGCCACCGCCGATCATGGTGATGGTCACCGGACCACCTCCGCCAACTCCGCCGGCCCCGAGCCCCGCGCTCCCCGGCCCGTTGAACGTCATCGCCTGACCGTTCCCCGCGGTCATCGCCCGCATCTGCGCCAGCGACGAATCCTTGATCGCCTGCTGCTCTTCCGCCGGAATCGGAATCTCCACGAACGGCAGCGGGCCGGTGCGGCCGGTCTCCTTCCCGTCGCGCGACCAGATCACCTGATAGGTGTCGGCGACGACGCGCGCGATGAGTCCGTCGTTTCGCACCGCGACCGCATCACGAAAGACGAAGGGCATGAACGGCCCCGGCGATTTCTGATCGGCGCGGCGCGTGCTGAAGGTGATCATCGGCTGATCGATCGACGCACCGCGCGGGAGGCGCGACACCCCCGCAATGCCGGTCATCGTCTTCGCCGCCGTGTCCCTGAGCTCGGGCGTAGTGAAATACAGAGCGCCCGAGCCATCGCCGCCAAGCAGCGTGCCGAGGTAGTGGCCGGGAACCGGTGGTGGCATCGGGACAAATCCGCCGATCGCGCCACTCGACGAGATGCGCATCACCTTCCGGCCTAGTGGATCAAGGAGCGCCAGTGAATCGGTGCCGAGCTTGACGATCGTGGACGCGCGCCGGTAGGCGGCCGAATCATCACCTTGGGTGCCGAGCAGGGTCACGTCGCCCTTGTTCAGGTCGACGATCCGGAAGACACCTTCCTTGGCGTCGCTCGTCACGACCCGGCCGTCGGCGAGCTCCTGGATCGAAATGATCCGGCCGAGGGTGTATTTGGAGCGCGCATTCCGCTTGCCGAGATCAACGGCGTTGGGGCCCTGCGCAGAGATGGATGATGCGGCGGTCACGAGGGCGGCCGCGGCCAGCGCGGTCACGAGACGGGATACTGGCATGCGAACCTCAGGACGATGGGCGGACTGGAGGTGGACGCCGGTAACGATTCCCCGGATGGCGCCGGGGTTGCACCACGAAGCTACTCCCGTTCCGGGTTGCTCGCCTCTCAAGCGGCCCGTAGCTTCGCTGGCGATGCCTTTCTCCTTTGGTGACCGGCACGAGCCATGGATGGCCGCGGCAGCCCCGACGTCGAGAGCGGTGCCGTCGCCGCTTGCCGAACCTGCTTCTGCTCCGGTTCCCGACAGCTGGCAGGGACGCGTTGCGGTCGTCACCGGCGGGGCGACCGGTCTCGGGCGCACCATCGCGATGGAGTTTGCCCGCCACGGTTGCAAGGTCGCCTTCTGCTGGTACGAGATGGACGGCCGCGATGTCGAAGCGAGCGCGCTGCTGACCGAGACGACACTGTCGGCGATGGGAGTCGACGTGCACGCCGCCCGCTGCGACGTCCGGGACCGGACCCAGGTCGAGCGATTCATCGCCGGCGTGCGGCGGAAATTCGGCGCGATCCACTATCTCGTCAACAACGCCGGCATCGCCCACGACGGGGCGCTCTGGCGCCTGACCTCCTCAGCCTGGAATGCGGTACTGGAAACCAACGTGACCGGCGCATTTCACTGCCTGGCGGCGTGTTCGCCGCATTTTCGTGGTCAGCATTGGGGGAAGGTGATCAACGTGTCGGCGCACCAGGCCACGCGGCCGGGATTCGGTGTTGCTTCGTACGCCGCGAGCAAGGCGGCGCTGGAGGGATTGACGCGAGCGGCCGCTGTTGAGCTCGGACCATCAAATGTCAACGTCAACGCGGTGGCGCCGGGGTTCATCCGGACCGAGCGTCTCGATCAGCTGCCGCGCGACCTGATCGAACGGACCCGCAAGCGCGCCGTCCTGGGGCGTCTCGCCGAGCCCGACGATATCGCACAGGTGATCCTTTTTCTCTGTTCGGAAGCGGCGCGGCACATCACCGGACAGACAATCGTGGTAGACGGGGGTCTGTCTCTGGAATAACTTTCGACGCGTGATTCCTTCCACGTTGTCGCGTCGATCGAGGCTGATGCGGGCGTCGCTGATCGCCAGCGCCGCCACGATTGTTTCGGTGTCGAGCGCCGCCGCCCAGAAACACGACAAGGCCAACCTTCCATCGGCGCCTGCGCTGTCGCTGACGCCGATCGTCGGTCTGCCGATTCCGGTCCTCCCCGCCACGTTCATTGTCGCCGACACTGGGCTCGCCGGCGTTCCCGTGGGTCGCGTCGCCCAGCTCGCCTGGGCCGATTCCGTGCTCTTCGACGCCCTGCAGGCGCGGGGGCCGGAAGCGAACTGGGTCGCACCGGCCGAATTGCGGCGTGTGGCGAAACGCGCCCCCGGGATGATGCCCGATCCCGATCATATGAGTCAGGCCGCGCTCCGGTTCGAGAACATCAAGCGCGTCCCTGATCCGATCCTCAGCAATCTCCGCATGCTCATCGCGATGACCAACTCGCGATACGTCATGGTCCCCGCGTCGGTCCGGCTCCGCCGAGTCGCCAATGGGGTGGAAGCCGGCACCGTGCTGGTGCTCGCCGATCCCCGCAGCGGTTCGATCCTCTGGCGCAGCACGCCGGTGATCACCGCCGCCACCGCCGACGCCGCCCTCGCTGGCACCATCGCCTGGGTGCTTCCGGACCAGCACTGATGGCCTACGACGTCACGCTGATCCCGGGCGACGGGATCGGTCCCGAGATCACCGCCGCCACACTGCAGGTGCTGGCCGCCACCGGGGTCGCATTCAACTGGGACCAGCAGTTCGGCGGAATGGCCGCAGTCGAGCGCGCCGGCGATCCGCTGCCGGAAGCCACCCTCGACAGCATTCGCCGCACCCGCATTGCGCTCAAGGGACCGCTGACGACGCCGGTTGGCGGCGGGTTCCGGTCGATCAACGTGGCGCTGCGGAAGGAATTCCAGCTCTACGCCAACGTCCGCCCGGCCAAGACGATCATTCCGGGTGGACGGTACGACGGCATCGACATCGTGCTGGTGCGCGAGAACCTCGAAGGACTGTATATCGGGCAGGAACGCTGGGTCGAACGCAACGGCGACCCGCAGGGCCAGGCGGAATCGGTTGCGGTGGTGACGCGCGATGGCGCCGAGCGGGTGATCCGGTACGCCTTCGAATACGCGGTGAAGCACGAGCGGCGCAAGGTCACGCTGGTGCACAAGGCGAATATCCTCAAGCACACGTCGGGACTGTTTCTCGCCGTCGGCCGCGAAATCGCGCGGACGTACGAGGGGCGTGTCGCGGTCAACGAACTGATCATCGACAACTGCGCCATGCAGCTGGTGATGCGTCCGGAGCAGTTTGACGTGATCGTGACGACGAATCTCTTCGGCGACATCCTGAGCGACGAGATTTCAGGACTCGTCGGCGGACTGGGGCTCGCACCCGGCGGCAACATCGGCGAGCACGGTGCGATCTTCGAGGCGGTCCACGGATCGGCGCCCGACATTGCGGGGCAGGGAGTCGCCAATCCGTCCGCGCTGATTCTCGCGGCGGCGATGATGCTCGATCATCTCGGCGAGACTGCCGCTGGCGACCGCGTGCGGCGTGCGATCGTGGCGACGATCGTGGCCGACAGGGTGCGGACCGTCGACTTGGGCGGTGCCGCCACGACAGAGGAATTCGGCAATGCCGTCGCCCGCCGGGTGGCGTGAGGTTCCATGCACGGAGTGCGGACGGTTCGTTGAAGGAATCGGTTTTGGAGAACGCTGCGAGGAATGCCTCGCGCGCCGGACGCGGCGAGCAGATCGGCTGGCATCCCAGGTAGCCCTTGGCGCGACGATACTGATGGCGATATGGACCCTGCGGCGATTGCCCATTACCACGATGGCGCGCTGGTACGCCGCACTGGGGATCGCCGCGACATTTTTCCTGGTGCGATTGATCACCCGTCGAATTGCGATGGAGGCCTTGCGATGAAGCGCCGGATCGGAGCCGTACTCGCGTCTGTCGCCACCCTCGCGGCAGCGCCTGCGCTGGGTCAGGCTGGTGCTCCGACGCCAGGTGCGTCGGTGACGTTGTTCAATTCCGGTCGAGTGCTGGTGCGCCGCTCGCAGCCGGTCGCCATCACAAGCGGAACCGGGACCTACACCATCGCGATGGGCGAATTCAATCCGGTCACCTTCGCGATTCTCGAGCCGGGTGTGCAGTTGACCAGCGTGACGACCGACGCGGCATTGTCGGAAGAGACATTGCTGCGACGGTATGTCGGCCGGACACTTGATATCGACACCGGGGCGACTCACGTGGCGAGCCGCAAGGCGACGCTGCTCGCTGTTGACCCTGAACGATGGGAGTGGGCTGATCGTCCCGGTGTGATCTTCGGACGCCCCGGTCGGATCGTCTGGCCAAAGGATCTGGTGCCGACGGTGAAGCTCGCCGATGTCGCGCTCACCAGCGATCGGTCGCGGTCGAGTCTCAAGGTGATGTACGAGACGAGCGGGAGTTCGTGGGCGGCGTCGTATCGTCTTTTTCTTGGCGCGAACGGACATCTCGAAGGGTCGGCACTCATCGGCGCCGGCACGCTACTGCTGCCGAACAGCGAAGTGCAGTTGCTCAGCGGTGATATCGGCCGAGGAAGCCCGCCGCAATTTGCGGGTGGGATGGTCGCCACGAGTGCCTTCGAAGAGCCCCGGCTCGCCCGGGACGCATTCGCCGCCAAGGCGATGATGCAGGCGGCGCCGTCGGTCAGTTCAGAGGCTGCCGGCGAAGGACATCTCTACACGTTGCCGCAGCCAGTCTCATTCACTCCGGGTACATCAGTGGTAGTGCCGCTCTTCGAGCCGGCTCCAGCCAAGGCCAACCGAGTATATGTCGTGGGCGGCGCACTGCCTTATTACGGTGGCTTCGGCCAGCAACAGGACGAGCAGCCGGTGCCGGTCGAGGTGAGCTATCATCTCGCCCGGCGCAACGGCACCGCGTTCGGCGATCTGCCGCTTCCGGCCGGCTATGTGGGGGTGTTTGATCTCGACCGCAGCGGCCGAGTGCAACTCGTCGGGCAGGGATATATCGGTCACACCGCGCCGGGCGCGGAAATGGTCGTCGATGCGGGAAGTGCGTTCGACATCACCGCCAAGCGGGTACAGACCGATTTCAGCACCACGCGTGCTGGCGGGAGCGTGAACGTTCCGGTGCGGACCATCGCGATGGTGTCGTATCGCGTCACACTGCAGAACGCCAAGGACTCGGCGGCAGTCGTCGAAGTGCGCGAGGATCGTGGTGGCGAATGGTCGGTGGTTGAGAGTTCGGTGCCGGCGCAGAAGCGGTCGTCGACACGCGTCGTCTTTCCGGTGACGGTGCCGGCGCGCGGCGAGGTGACGCTTACCTATCGGGTTCGCGTGGTCTGGTGAACAGAATCACCATCCTCCATTGCTCCGATATCCACTTCGGGCAGGACGTCGATCTCGACCAGATCGCCGGGCTGGAGGGGCTTGCCACCGACCTCGCGCCGAGCGCGGTGGCGATCGCGGGAGACATCACGCAGCGGGCGCGCCATGGAGAATTCCAGCGCGCGCTGGTCTTCGTGCAGGCGCTGCGTCGCCTCGCGCCCACGATCATCGTTCCCGGCAATCACGACGTGCAATGGTGGGCGACGCCGTTCGATGTGATCGGTGCCGGTCCCAAGTACGAGAAGTACCGTCGCTACTTCGGTGACGATCTCACGCCGACGCTGGTGATCGACGGCGCGATTCTCTGTGGCGTGCTGACGAGCTACGGTGTCTCGGCGGGCTCGATGACGCCGAACCTCAACGACATGGCGGTGAAGGGACATCTTCCGGCGCGCGAGACGGAGCGCGCGGCGATGCGCTTCGACGAAGAGAGTCCGGAACTGCTTCGCGTGATGGTGATGCACCAGAACCTGCTGCGCGGCAGGATTTCGGAACGGATGGGGCTGGCGCGCTGGCGCGAGGCGTGGCGCAACGTGATGGCCACCGGGGTCGACCTGGTTCTCTGCGGACACGATCACGAAGAGCGGGCGGGGATCCTGCCGAACGGCGCGGTCGTGGCGACGGCCGGTACCCACACCAACCGCACCCGGGGCAAGCGGCCGTCGGCGTGCAACCTGATTCTCGCCGACGCAACATCGATCACCGTGCGGCACTACATCTGGGATGCGGGCGATCGGGTCTTTCGCGCCGGCCCCGAGATCATCTTCCCGCGGCCGCGCGTCGCAGAGGTGCAGCACACTGACGGATGAAACCTCGCAGCTGATCCTGGAGCTCACGGCACCGGCACCACCGCAACCTCGACCTGCAGCGCCTGAAACCACCCCGCTCCCCGATCGCCTGTACCGCCTTGGCCTTCCGCGCACCACGCCAGTCACGCTCACCAGCAATCGGACCATCCTGATGAGCTGGCGCCCGCGGACCGGGCTGCGCCTGCATGGCGGCTACGCCGCGGCGCCCGACGACGTGCTCCAGGCAATCGTGCGCTATGTCGCGCGACGGGTTCCGCGCGCCGAGCGTCTCGCCGCGCGCCGCGCCTTCATGGCGTTTCCGGCACATCAGCACGCGCCCTCGCGCCCGCGACGACGTCGCCCGGCCGCGATTCCGCCGGCAGACCTGCCGCTCATCGAGCGCCTTCGCGCGCTGCACCACGAGTTCAATCAGCGCCACTTCGACGGCGCGCTCGACGCGATTCCGATCGTTCTTTCCGACCGGATGAAACGCCGACTGGGAGAGTTCCGGATCTCGCACGACCGCACCGCTGTCGAGATCATCATCTCGCGGAGGCACCTCCGTCGCGACGGGTGGCGCCATGCCTCCGACACCCTCCTCCACGAGATGATCCATCAGTGGCAGGCCGCCACCGGACGGCCGATCGACCATCGGCGGGACTTTCGTCGCAAGGCGCGCGAGGTGGGGATTCCGCCGCAGGCGGTTGTCGATCTCTGACCGCGGCGCCAGACCCCACCGATACCGCGGTTCGGGGTAATTCCTGGCCTCCCCGCGTCTCACTTCTCTCAGCTCTGGCGCCGGTCTATGTTCCCCGCCGAGCATTCCCGAGGCGAGCAATGGCCGGATCCGGGCAGTATACAGGCGTGGATTTCTACGACGTGGACGCGCTTCTCTCCGAAGAGGAACGCGCCGTCCGTGACACCGTGCGTACCTGGGTCGATGACGCCCTGATTCCGGTGATCGGCGAGGCGTATGTCACCGGCAGATTCCCGAAGGAATTGATTCCGGGAATGGCCGAACTGGGACTCTTCGGCGCCAACCTTCCCGAGGAATACGGGTGCGCCGGTCTCAATAATGTGGCGTACGGCCTGATCATGCAGGAACTCGAGCGCGGCGACAGCGGCATCCGCTCGTTCGCGTCGGTGCAGGGCGGCCTGGTGATGTATCCGATCTTCACCTTCGGATCGGACGAGCAGAAGAAGGAATGGTTGCCGAAGCTCGCGTCAGGCCAGGAGATCGGGTGTTTCGGCCTCACCGAGCCGGATTTCGGATCGAATCCGGGCGGGATGATCACCACCGCGAAGCAGACCGCCGACGGCTGGGTCCTCAACGGCGTCAAGATGTGGATCACCAACGGATCGCAGGCCACCGTGGCGATCATCTGGGCCAAGACCGGCGACATCGATGATACCAATTCCATCCGCGGCTTCATCGTTCCCGCCAACACGCCAGGCTACGCCGGCAAGGACCAGAAGGGGAAGCTCTCGCTGCGCGCGTCCGACACCAGCGAGATTCACCTTCAGGACGTGCACCTCCCCGCCAACGCGATCCTTCCCAAGTCGGGCGGGATCAAGTCACCGCTGATGTGCCTCACGCAGGCGCGCTACGGAATTGCCTGGGGTGGTGTTGGCGCGGCAATGGCGTGCTACGACGAAGCGCGGCGCTACGCACTCAACCGGATCATGTTCGGCAAGCCGATCGCGCAGACGCAGATCCAGCAGGAGCGCCTCGCCGACATGCTGACCGAGATCACCAAGGCGCAGCTCCTCGCCCTGCACCTCGGCCGGCTCAAGGATCAGGGGAAGGCGACACCGGCGCGCGTGTCACTCGCCAAGCGCAACAACGTCAGCATCGCGTGCGATATCGCCCGCGAGGCACGGCGGCTCCTCGGCGCCAACGGGATTCTGATCGAATACCACTCGATGCGGCACCTTGCCAATCTCGAGTCGGTTTATACGTACGAAGGGACGCACGACATGCACTCGCTGATCCTCGGCCAGGAGATCACGGGACTGCCGGCGTTCTGACCAGGCTGCCGTGCAGCCTGGTCATGACGATATACCTGAGGAATGACCAGGGATGAAGATTGCCGTCTGCCTTCGCCGGGTCCCCGATACCACGACCAAGATCGTGGTGGCGGCCGGCGGGAAATCGATTGATGAAGCCGGCGTGAAGTTCGTCGCCAATCCGTACGACGAGTACGCGCTCGAAGCGGCACTCGCCCTCAAGGACGCGGCGGGGAGCGGCGAGACCACGGTGGTGGCGCTGGGTGGCGATATCGTGCAGGAGACGCTGCGCACGGCACTCGCCATGGGAATCGATCGCGCGGTGCATCTGCAGGGGACGCCATCGGCCGACGGGCTCGCGAACGCGCGGGTACTCGCCGACCACCTCCGCGGCGGCGGATATGACCTGATTCTCTGCGGCAAGCTCGCCGTCGACGACTACGGCCAGCAGACCGGCGCGATGATCGCCGAACTGCTCGAGCTTCCGTGCGCCACCGCGATCACCCGGCTCGACGTCGCCTACGGTCGGGCGTCGGTCGAGCGCGAAGTGGAAGGTGGCGTCGAAGCGGCGAGCTGTGCGCTCCCCGCCGTCTTCAGCTGCGACAAGGGGCTCAACAATCCCCGGCTCCCGTCGCTCAAGGGAATCATGGCCGCGAAGAAGAAACCGCTCGAGGTGATTGCAGTGACGCCAGACGCCGGCGGAGTCACCGTCGTGGCGCTCGCTCTTCCGCCGGAACGGGCTCCGGGGAAGATCGTGGGCGAAGGCGCCGCGGCGGTTCCGGCGCTGATGCAGGCGCTGACCTCCGACGCGAAGGTGATCTGACCATGACCGATATTCTGGTCGTCCTCGAGGTCCGCGACGGCGCGCTCCGCAAGGGTGCCGGCGAGCTGCTCGCCGCGGCGCGCCGCATCACCGATGGGTCGGTCGATGCGCTGGTCTGTAGTGCGGGCGCAGTCAACGGACTCGACGCCCTCGGCGCCGTCGGTGCCGATCGGGTGCTCACCGCGTTACATCCCGATTTCGCCACCTATTGTCCCGACGGCATCGCAGCGACTGCGGCATCGATCGCCTCGTCGTATCGTGCCGTCC
This sequence comes from Gemmatimonadales bacterium, assembly GCA_036500345.1. Taxonomy (NCBI): domain Bacteria; kingdom Pseudomonadati; phylum Gemmatimonadota; class Gemmatimonadia; order Gemmatimonadales; species Gemmatimonadales bacterium. Next base: position 11,132 of record DASYCE010000009.1, read on the forward strand.
TCGTCGCGGCGACCGCCACCGGCAAGGATCTCGGCCCGCGGATCGCCGCACGAATGAACGCGCCATGCGCCATGGACGTGACGTCGCTCGACATGAACGGCAATGCCATTCGCGTGGTTCGACCAGTCTACGCCGGCAAGGCGCTACAGACGCTCGACGTCAGCAGTAGCGGGGTCATCGTGGTTCGACCCGGCGCATATCCGGCTGGGCAGCACGGCCGACCGGGGGCAACCGCGGCGGTGAATGTGCCGTCGTTCACGAGACGCCTCGAGGTTGCCGCAGTGCGAAAGTCCGACAAGGGGGCCCTCGACGTCGCCGAAGCACGCGTGGTGATCTCGGGCGGACGCGGGCTCGGAGATCCGAAGAACTTCGCGCTGCTCGACGAACTTGCCGCGGCCTTCGGCGGCGAGGCCGCGGTCGGCGCGTCGCGTGCCGTGGTCGACGCCGGGTGGGCCGAGCATGGTGCGCAGGTCGGTCAGACCGGGAAGACCGTCGCGCCGGAGCTGTACATCGCCGTGGGGATTTCCGGCGCGATTCAGCACCTCGCCGGAATGCGGACGGCGAAGGTGATCGTCGCGATCAACCGCGACAAGGACGCGCCGATCTTCAAGGTCGCCGACTACGGTATCGTCGGCGACCTCTTCGAAGTGGTTCCCGCACTCACCGCCGCGGTGAAGCAGGCCCGCGCGCACTGATCCTCCCGTCAACTTCCTTCTTCCGGAGCGCCCGCGTGGGTGTTGTCGTACCGAGTCGTCACCAGGCCGCGTTGCCGGCATCGATGATCCTGACGGACAAGCCGCACGATGAAGCGATCGAACTCGACGTATTGATCGTCGGCGCCGGGCCGGCCGGGCTCGCATGCGCCATCCAGCTCGCGCGAACCAATCCGTCACTGGCGATCGGTGTTCTCGAAAAGGCCGGCGCCCTTGGTGAACATTCGCTGTCGGGTGCGGTGATCAATCCGGTGGCGATGCGGGCGCTCTTTCCGGGGAAGCCGGACGCCGAGTTTCCCTTCCGCCAGCGGGTGGCCGGCGAAGCGGTCTACTATCTCACGGCGCAGGGAAGCACGCGCATCCCGACGCCGCCGACGATGAAGAATCACGGCAACTTCACCGCGTCGCTCTGCGAAGTGGTGCGCTGGCTCGGTGAGCAGGCCGAGGCGCTGGGTATCAACATCTTCCCCGGCTTTCCCGCGGCGTCGCTGCTGGTCGATGGCAGTCGAGTCATCGGCGTGCGCACGGTGCCCGGTGGACTCGATCGCGAGGGGAATCCGACCGACGTCTTCACCGAACCGACCGACCTCACCGCCCGCGTGATCGTGCTGGCTGAAGGGACGCGGGGCGCGCTGGCGCAGGCGTGGCGCGACTGGCAGCACGTCTCCTCTCCCAACCCGCAGATCTTCGCGCTCGGCGTGAAAGAGGTCTGGGAAGTTGCCAAACCTCTCGACCGGGTGATTCACACGATGGGATGGCCGCTGCCGTCCACGGTCTTCGGTGGATCGTGGTGCTATCCGATGGGGCCGAATCAGGTTTCGATCGGCCTCGTCGCCGGGCTCGACTATCACGCTGCCGCGTTCGATGTCCACGAGTCGCTGCAGCGGATGAAGCTGCATCCGCTCTTCCGCGACGTCCTCACCGGCGGCACGATGGTCGAATGGGGCGCCAAGACGATTCCGGAAGGCGGCTACTACGCCATTCCCGACCGGCTCTCCGGCGACGGTCTCATGATGATCGGCGACACCGCAGGATTCGTCGACGTCCCCTCGCTCAAGGGGATCCATTACGCCATGGAATCGGGGATGCTGGCCGCGTCGACGATCGTGACAGCCCTCGGTACGGCGGGCGCGGCATCAGCGGCCGTGCTTGCCCCGTACGACGCGGCGGTCCGCGGGTCGAGCATCGGCCATGACCTACACGTCACCCGCAACATGCGATTGGGATTCAAGGACGGGTTCTGGCGCGGTGCCTTCAAGGCGGGACTGATGACGTTGAGTCGCGGTGCACTTCCCGGCGGACGGATCGAGATGCCAGCCGACGCCGATGCGCCTAGGGAATCGGGGGCGCCCGAGCCATTCGTGCCGGACAACGTACTCACGTTCAGCAAGGTCGACGCCGTCTTCAAGTCGGGGAACGCGACCCGCGATTCGATTCCCTCGCACCTGATCATCGGGCGCGACATCAGCGGCGAGGTCGCGGACTTCTATGCGCATCTCTGCCCGGCGGGAGTGTACGAGCGCGACGGAGATACGGTGCGCGTCAATCCGCCCAACTGCGTCGATTGCAAGGCGACCGACGTTCTCGGTCCGCGATGGACACCGCGCGAAGGGGGAAGCGGCCCGACCTACCGCCTCATGTGAGCGACGGGTGCGGCAGCGGTTCGTGCCGGTACGCGAGCCGGATGGGATGATGATGTAGTCATCGCACGATCTGATCGACGATTGCGCCGTCCGATGCTGGGAATCGGGCGGCGCTTCGCTTTGGCAGCGCATTATCGCGCGCCCAGCCCGCCGTGTCGCGCTGAAAAAGTCAGTAAAGCGTGCTTTTGACCATCAGTTTGCCTTGCAGATGTCTATCGGCCCCGTGAAGCTCTCACGTCCCTCCCTTGAGCGCCGACATTGTATCTGCTTCGCACATTCGGAGCGCTGGAACTCACTACCGAAGCCGGCGAGACCATCGCCGGCGCGGCCGCGCAACGCAAGCCGCTGCTGATTCTCGCGCTTGCAGCGCTGGTCCCCGGTGGCATTCCGCGCGAACGCCTGCTGCGGGCCCTCTGGCCCGGCGTTGATCGGTCGCGCGCGCGCGCGACACTCAAACAGCATCTCTACGCGCTGCGCCGCGCCACGCACCATCCGACGCTGATCACCGGATCGCCCCGGCTGCGTGTCGCGGCGGATGCCGTCCGCGTCGATGCGCTCGAATTCATCGACCATGTGGAACACGGCCGCGTCACCGCCGCCGCTGCGCTCCTTCGCGGCGACCTCTTCGAGGATGTCACCGCGGCGCCGGGCGATCTCCTGACCGACGTGCTCGATGAGATTCGCGCCGCCTTCGCCGCGAAGGTCGCGCTGGTCCGCAAGGCGGTGGCCACGCGCCACGAAGCACCGATCGCGTCACCAGCGGCGACCACGTCGATCTCGCAGCTCGGCGCCGGACGCGAAGTCGCCGCCGCAGCGAGGCGTGTGGTGCGCGGCATGTTTGCCCTCCCCGGCGATGAAGTCGCAGCGCGCCATCGGGCGGCGGCGAGCATTCGCGATCTTCTCGAAGCGCTCGGCACCGCGGAGCGCGAGGGCGTCACGCCGGCAGAGATCGCCACGCTCCTCGCCGGCACCGAGCAGCTCTGGCGGCGGTGCGACCTCGTGCGCCAGATGATCTCCGCACCGCTCGGCGAGCCCGGCTCGCTGGCGACCCTCGAATGGCTCCGCGAAGGCGGCCTCAGGACCGCCGATCCGGTCGGACGCGCGCTCGAGATGCACCTGCTCGAATCGCCAATCGCCGCGCAGCTGCGCGCTCGTGCCAACTGGGAATTGCGCCGGATGATCGACCTGCTGGCGTCTCCGGTCAGGCACGCCCCGCGACTGCTTCTGCTGGGACCCCGCGGCGGTGCCGATCTCGCGACGGCCTTGCCGCTGCTGCAGCAGCTCAAGGCCCATGTCACCGTGAGCGACCTCGGTGACGACGCCCTGTCCGTTGCACGGCTGCAGCTCGCGCCGCTCGGTGAACGCCTGGCCGCGGTGGGCGCCGATGCCTTCTCCCACCTCGCGGCGATCGCCGCCACCGGACCGTTCGACCTCGTGCTGACCGGCACGCTGTTCGACCACCTCCCGGCGCGCCACGCCACCTGGCTCACCGAACACCTGCTCCCGCTCCTCTCACCCGGTGGTGTCCTCTGCGTGAGTTCCCTCGCCACCGGCGACAGCTACGGACCGTGGCTCCGTCACGTGGTGCACTGGTCGCTCGCGGAGCGCGATCGCGACGACATCGTCCTGCTCACCGGTGATGCCGCGGCGGACTGCGCCATCGACGTCACACGCGATCCGGCCGGCCATCTCTGGCTGGTATCGCTCGAACACCGTGCTGCGCGGCTCCATCGCGGCGCACGCACTGCCGCCTGATGTCGTACCACGGCGCCAGGACGCGTGTCCTGTGCGCATTCCAATCACCCTGGGAGGGATTGTGCAACGAACCGGATCGGCAATGATGGTGCGCAACCGGATGGTGTCACGAGCAGCGGCGATATTGCTGCTGGTCGGGTCGGCGGGATGCTTTCACGCCACCGTGGAGACGGGGCTGGCACCGTCGACGCAGGTGATCGAGAAGCCGTTCGCCTCCGGATGGATCTACGGGCTGGTGCCGCCGAGCACCGTGTCGACCGCGGCGAAGTGTCCCGATGGTGTCGCGAAGGTCGAAACACAGCTGTCGTTCGTCAACCAGCTGGTCTCCTTCATCACCTTCGAGATCTATACGCCGATGACGATCAAGGTGACCTGCGCCGCGAAGCACACGGCCGTCGTCGCGCCGACCGCCGACATCCGCGTCGGGACGGCGGCAGGAAGCGATTCGATCCGCGCCGCATTTGCATCGGCCGCGACCGAGGCGCTCACCTCCGGCCGGGCCGTGCTGGTGCAGGTGGCCGACACGGTCCGCCCGTAGCGCTCCGTTCTCAGCGGTCCGGGGCTGTGGTGGTGGCCGGTTTCGGTGAGGCCACCACCGCACCCGCCAGGATCGCGACCACCACGCCGAGCACCACCTCCGGCGCGATGGTGACCCACCGTTCCGCCAGCATCTTCGCCCCCACGAGGACCAGGATCATCGCCACGCCGGTTCGCAGGTAGGCGAAGCGCGCCAGCATGCTCGCCAGCACGAAGTAAAGGGCGCGCAGGCCGACGATCGCGAAGATGTTCGACGAATACACCAGCAGCGGATTGCGCGTGATCGCGAAGATCGCGGGAATCGAATCGGTCGCAAATACCAGATCGGTCAACTCGATCACCAGAATGATGATCAGCAGCGGCGTGACAATCCGGCGGCCGCCGGTGCGGGTGACGAACTGCGCGTCGTCAAACGACTCGCCCATCGGGAAAAAGCGCCGGGCTCGCCGCAGCAGCGGATGTCGCGCGGGGTCGATCGCCGGCTCGTCGTGGTCGAACATCCGGATGCCGGTGAAGACGAGCAGCGCACCGAGGAGGTAGATGATCCACCGGAACTGGTCGAGCAGCAGGATTCCCGCGCCGATCATCAGGCCGCGCATCACCAGGGCGCCGAGGATCCCCCACTTGAGCACGGTCGGCTGGATCGACGCTGGGACGGCGAAGTAGCGGAGAATGATCAGGAAGACCAGCAGGTTGTCGACCGAGAGTGCCAGTTCGACGATGTATCCGCTGGCGAATTGCAGCGCCGGCGCGCGACCGTCGCGAGCCCAGATCCACGCCGCGAACAGCGCCGCTGCGACCATGACCGCGATGCTCCATGCCACCGATTCGCGCAGCGAGGCGAGGTGGGCGCGCCGGCTCAGGATGCCGAGATCGACGATGAGCAACACCGCCACGGTGGCCGCGAAGAGGAGCCAGGTCACGATCGCCGCGATCGGCGGGCGAGTGGCGGGGGAATCGGCACCCGCGGTATCTACCGCCGGACCGGGGCGAGAGCAAGCGCGGTCTTGACGGTCGCTTTGCCTTGCGAGATCCCGCGGCGGGCGGAGATTCGCGGATCCTCGTTCGCGGGCGGCGCATGCGGCATCGATTCCGGAATCGATTGATCGATCAATACAATCGCGCGATGCGACGCGGGATGTCGGTGCTGCTCGTGGTGGCGGCGGCGTGCAGCAGCGGCGACGGGGGGCCGGGCGGCGGGAGCGGAGGCGGCATCGTCCGTCACACCACCGTGGCGGGCGCGCAGGACACCGTGCATCTCAACGCGTCGGTCGCCGTGGTTGTCGACAATTCGACCGGAGTCTCACCGATCGACCTCGATCTGTCGACTCCTCCCGACACTGGCACATTGACCGGCTCCGCGGTGCTCGGATCGGCGATGCTTCGTGTCGGCGGACTCGCGGAAGGACGCCACGCCGCCAATGTGCGTCAGGGAAGCGGCGGCCCGGTGCTCACCGCGTTGTTCACCGCAGCGCACCAGCTTGCCGGTGACATTCGGTCGTTTCTCGTGCAGTCGACTGATCCTGAAGCGCCGACACCATTCTGGACGATCGCGACCGGGACCGATGTTATCGACCCAGCGACGGGCCAGGTCAGGACGGTCGAAGCGATGTCGCTGCAACCGCGCGGCGGGGGTTCGGCGGACTATCTGGTGAAGCTTGCCGATCTGTCGCAGCCATGTACGCCGCCGCGGCTGACCGACCTCGAACCCGGCCATTCGGGTGATGGTCGGATTCCGTTGATTCTGATTCACGGCTGGAACTTCGACATGAAGGATTGCAGCGACTACGGCACCATGGATGCTGACGCGAACCACAGTCCGTTCGAGGCAATTCTCGTGAGCCTCGATGCGAATGTTGGTGGATCCAGCGTGCCGCTGCACCAGCGATACCACCCATACGTCTTCCATTATCCCACGTATCAATCGGTGATTAACGCGAGCGCGGCACTGAGATCAGCGATCGCGACACTTCCGGGAGGTCCGCCGGTGATTGTCGCCCATAGCATGGGCGGCCTTGTTGCGCGGGCGATGTTCGGCCTGAGTGGTGCACCGGAAGTCCGCGGTCTGGTCACCATCGGCACACCCCACGCCGGCGCACCGATGGCGAGCATGCTGGGACCGAATCCGACGGTGGGGTTGCTATCGAGGATCAGCTACGCTGCGCAGTGCGGTCTTTCCGGCGAACTGGTCGTCGCCCTTGGATCGATCCCGCTGATTTTCGCGCCGACTGCCGGTCTGGGCGATCTTGCGCCAGACAGCCCGCTCATCCAATCACTGGCGACCAACCGGCCTTCGGGCGATCGGGTCTATTCGATCGGCGGCAAGCTCGGCCTGTTGGGCGACAACAACTCCGACCCGAAGAAACTGATCGCACTCGATGGGACCAATTGCCTGAGCCGGCTGATCGATGGCGGGGAAGGGACCGACGGCGTCGTCCCCCCATCGAGCGCGCTGCCGGCGTGGACCGCCGGGCAGTGGCTCATCTCATCGGTCGATCATCTGCAGTTGCCGCAGTCGCCATCCGTCGTCGCTCTGGTCGACACGGCGCTGTCCCGGTGGAGCAACTGCGGCAGCCCGCCGGCGATCACGACGACCAACGCGTTTCCTGTCTCCGGAAGCGTGGGCCGAGAGCCCGATGGGACTGTCGACGTCACGATCAATGGAATCGTGATCAACGGCGCGGTGCAGACAAACCTGCCGGCGTCGGATTTCACCATCGTGGAGAACGGGTGCACCATTCCGCGCGGCGACGTTGTCGTGAGCAACGGCGAAGGGCATGTCGGTGTCGATCTGGTATTCGTCCAGGACCTTTCCGGTTCGATGGACAATGTCATTGCCGGCGTGCGCAACTCGGTCAACTCGTTTGCGTCGGGACTGACCGCGCAGGGTTTCGACATCCGTTTCGGGTCGGTTGGGTACTCCGGATTCGTGTCGCACATTCCGTCGTCACCGGCCGGATCGTTCGACGAATACCTCGGCCCCGTCCAGGACTTCACCACAGCCGCCGCGTTCCAGCAGCATGTCGCCTCGCAATGGTCCTCCGGTGGCGGGAACGACGATCCGGAGAACGGACTCGAGGCGATCGAGTACGCCATGAATCACCTCTCCTGGCGGACCGGAGCTGTGCGGGTCCTGGTGGACATCACCAACTCCAGTCACCATACCGCTGCGGACTCGTGCGACGGCGACGGACCGTGTACCGACGAGACACTGGCCAGCATCACCCGGCTTCTCAGTGGGCAGGCGGTGCTGCACGCCGTCGCCCCGGAGGACTTCGGATCTCGCACGATCGATGGTGGTCTCGATCCCTGGCTCATCGCGACGGCGACCGGCGGGAAGGATCTGGTCCTCGGCAACGGCATCTTCGATCTCAATGCGATCGGGCTGAGCTCGGCGATCGCAGCGACGACTCGTCTCACCTTCCGTTCGGCGAGTGCCAACCGCGCGCCGGACAATCTTCGCGTCCTGGTCACGATCAACGGGCAGACGTCGGAACTGGCTCCGGGGCTCGTGACATACCTGATCGTGCCGCCGTCGCTGCGGCATCGAGCGCAATGACACAGAGTTACAGGACACGTCAAACGATCGTTTGACTGTTGGTTTGCCTTGCGGGGAGTGCGACGGCGGCGAACTTATTGACCGCTACCACGCTC